>NZ_LVDJ01000009.1:0-223864 GCF_007636505.1 Shewanella sp. KCT | reverse complement strand
CGTGATATTTAAGCATCAATGGATGCGGCCAAGCAGTTAAAAATTAAGGGTATTTCTGAAATATTTTAGCATCAATGGATGCGAGGAATATTGACATCAGGACTTGAGCCAACATCAATGAAATTGATTAAATCAGAAGTTTGAGTTCGATACAAGTAGCAGGGGTATCTAGGTTGCGCGATTTTCAACGAGTGTTAAGGGAGGTTTAAAGGTGGTTCAAAACCTTCCGAACTTAGATTTTCAAAACCCTGCGACCCGCGACCGTATTCAAAACCAACCGTTCCCATTTTCAAAATCAAGCGGCGCGCTACATCCCTGCAGAACTAAGAAAAGTTAAGTTACTATAACAAGGCGTATATAAAATGAAAATTAGATGAATTTAAATTCGATCGGTTTTAGAATGTGCCTTCGCTAATATAGATTGGCGATTAAATCATCAAGATAATAAATACTAGACCCTGACTAATAGACCCGTCGATATTGACCAATATCGACCAAGCGATAATGGAATCACATGACAGATCATCTCAATTTACATGATGCAATGGCTGCGCTCGATGAATATGGCTATGAGCAAAAACACAGCAGCGAACTGAGTCAGGCCCGCACCCATGCGCAGATGGATAAATATCTTAGATCGTTAGGCTTCAATCTGCGCAGATTGCTGATTTTGCAAGAGGTCGTTGGCAAGCTGGTCGACGAAGAGCAGGCCAATCTGGCCCGCCAGGAAAACATTCAGACCTATAAGACCAAGGTGATTAACCTGTCCCGCGAATATGGCATCTCTTACGACCGCGTGTTAGAGATCATGCAGCAAGGAGTTAAGTAAACCAAATAACCTGCCAGATAGCAGGTTATTTTCCATTACAGCTTAAAGGTCGAAATTAGGGATTCTAGATCCGCCGAGCCCGATTTTATCTGCTCACTGGTACTGCCAATCTCCTCACTCTTCTGCTGATTTTCCAGCGAAATATCGTTAATCCGGGTCACATTCATATTCAGCTCGGCGATCACCGCGCTCTGCTCCTCGGTCGCCGTGGCGATCTGGATATTCATGTCGGAGATCTGTCTGATGGAGGACTTGATGGTCTGTAGCGCCTCCACCACCTGACTGGTTTCACCTACCGTCTGCTCCGACTGCGCCTTAGCCCTGGCCACCGAGGCGTTGACACTGTCTACCGAGGCGCGGATCGCCTCTATGATGGCATTGATCTCCTGGGTCGATTCCTGGGTTCGACTGGCCAGGGTGCGCACCTCATCGGCCACCACGGCAAAGCCGCGTCCCGCCTCACCGGCCCTCGCCGCCTCGATGGCCGCATTAAGCGCCAGCAGGTTAGTCTGTTCGGCAATGCCGACGATCACATCTAATATCTGGCCTATCTTGCCCGAGCTTATCTGCAGCGCCTGAGCCTCATCGGCAGTCACCTCTAACTCATTAGACAGGCCTTTAATCTTAGCCACGGCGCCATCGACAACGGCCACGGTATCATCGGCTTCACCATCGGCACTACCGGCGCTATCGGCGGCAAGCTGGGCATTAGACGCCACCTCAGAGGAAGCCATAGACATCTCGTTGATGGCGGTGGCGACGCTTTGGGTCTCCGCCTGCATGTTGGCCGTTACCATACTGGCCTGGGCCGAGATATCCGCCAGCCCTTCGGCCAGTTCGCGACTGTGGGTCACAGAAGCGCTCACCGAATTGACCAGCGCCTGTATCTTGGCAACGAACTCATTAAAGCTCGCCGCCACCTGTTTGAGTTCATCCCGGCCCGACTCTTCGAGCCTCAGGGTAAGGTCGCCCTCGCCTCGCGCGATATTTTCAAAGGCGGCTATGGTGTCGGCCATAGGCGCCGAGATACTGCGGGAGATGGCCCCTAAGATCAGAATCACAGGCAGCCACACCGCAATGCAGATCAGCAGATACTTGTAGATGAAGGCCTGCATCTCCTCTTGGATATCATCCACATAGATGCCGGTCCCGACTATCCATCCCCAAGGGACGAAACGTTTGACCACACTCATCTTAGGGCTCGGCGCCGAGGCATTGGGGCGATTCCACATATATTCGATCAGCGCATAATCGCTGTTTGCCGTACCTGTCACCATCTTCTCGAATAGCCTGACACCATTGGGATCTTTCATCCCCAACACATTGGTGCCCACCAGCTTCTTGGCAAAGGCATGCTGCACCATGATCCCTTGCCTATCTATGGTCCAGAAATATTCGTTACCCTCATACCTAAGGGCATCCAGAGCGGCGATGGCGTTGCGCCTGGCCTCTTCCTCACTCATGGTGCCGGCTTGTGACGCCTCATAAAACTGGCTGATCACCTTCTCGCCAACATCCGATAGCGCCGATAACTTGGCCTGCTTCTCCTTAACCAAGACCTCTTCGATATTAGCCAGCGCAAATACAAACATGATGCCAGTCGCGACGATGGCAAGCAGTAGCATAAAAAGCAAACGATGGGCAATTTTAAACTTGCGAAACAGGGCATAAATGGCGTTCATGGCGATCACCTTCAGGCAAGTGACAGAAATAATTAGGACATCCCTTTAAATCTCGCCTATTCAAATCCTTTTGTCAAAGCCGCTAACTACCTATAAATGCATACTTTAGTGGACTAAACAGGGGTCGAAAGCAGGATATAATACCTATTGGTTAATTATTCGTCTGTGTCGGCCGATAACAACTAAACTAAAGTGTCAGTACTTTTTATAAGGGTAATCTTTCACGATGAAAGCTAAGGGAATAGTGCTTCTGGTCATAGTCGTTATGGGGCTCTTATCGATCAACTGGTGGGGTGGCAAGGCGCCCGCTACCGAGCCACCTGTAAAGTTAAGAATTGCAACCTCTACCACGCCACTGAGTGCGCCCCTGATCATCGCCAGAGAATTAGAGCTGTTTAAGCCCTACAATTTGGATATCGAACTTATCCCCCTGCGCGGTGGTCACCTCTGTTTTCAGGCGATGATCCAGGGCGTAGCGGATCTGGCGACCAGCTCGGAAAGCGTGATCATGTTCAACGGCTTTGAGCGCAGCGACTTTCGTCTGCTGGCAAGCTTCGTCGAGTCGGATAACGATCTCAAGCTACTCACCCTCAATGATGAACAACCCAAGAGCATCATCCAGCTCAGCGATAAGAAGATAGGCATGGTCAAAGCCAGCTCAAGCGAATTCTTTGCCGATGCTTTCCTGATCATCAGTGGTCATCAACAGCAGGATTTTGAGAAGGTATTCATGTCCCCCCAGGCGTTAGGGCCAGCGCTGCTGGCCGGTGACGTCGACGCCATTTCGGTATGGGAACCCTTTGGCTACAAGCTGATCGAAGAACATGGCGATGCCATCTATCAATATCCGGGTAAAGGGATCTATAACCTTTCCTTCAATCTGGTCACCTCGGCTGCCAACGCCAGGCTGCATGAAAAACAACACGCCGATATTCTGCGGGCGTTAAAGAGTGCGCAACACTTTATTAATCAGCACCCTCAAAGTGCCAAACAGATCATCAGTGACTATCTGGATATCTCACTGTCCGAGCTGGAGTGGGCGTGGAATGATTACGTATTTCGGCTATCTTTAAATAACTCACTGATCTCAAATTTGCATGCACAGGCACGCTGGGCGATAGCCAGCGGCGCCATCGATGCAAAAGTACCCCCGGATTTTAGGCTGCTTCTGGATGATTCAGCACTCAAGCAGGCGCTCGATAACTAGGACGTTAACAGCAAATGATGATCAATACCCGGTTGAAATTGTTGCTCTTTATCAGCCTTTTTCTGACAACTACCATACTGTTAACCTTTGCCGGGCTGAGACACATACAGCAGGAAAACCTGCAGCAGCTTTCCCATATCATGCAGCTGGAAAGCAGCATAGACGTGCTCAGGAGCCGGCTCTGGGCCCTGCAGGAGTTTCAGGATGAGGAGGTATTGACCCAGACCCTCAACGCCCATCAACAGCTCAAAACCAAACTTGCCGAGGCGCAGTTCTTAGCCCCCGCGACTAAAGTATTAACCACCAATTTAAATCGTCAGGCTGACAGCTTGGCCGCACTGCTCAAACTCACCCAGCAGCATATGAGCTCACCGCCGCAGCGGGGCATCATCTCCGCCCGCGGCATGTTAACCACCCGGTTTAACATCACGATACAGTCGATGAGTGAAGATCTCACCAGTCTGCAACGCCTGGTGATCGACAGTCTGGCCGAGCAGCAATCACAGATCCTCTCGACCACGATTCTGTTCCTATTGGCGGGTTCCATCATCTCGCTACTGGTCACTATCTCGACCCTCAAGGCGTTCAGAGAGAGCCTGTACCGTATGAAGATGGGGATCAGCAAGCTCAGTCAAGGGGATCTGGACAGTCACATCGAGATAGTGCACCAGAATGAGCTGGCGATACTGGCGCAGAAATTTAACGCCATGACCCACAAGCTCAAGGAGACAACCATACGCAAGGAAGCGCTCCAGGGCGAAGTGGCGGCGCAGACTAAACAGCTCAAGCGCCAGACTCAAAAGCTCAAGTATGTGGCGGAACACGACGACCTCACCGGCCTCTATTCCCGTAGCGCCTTCGAGCGCCAGATAGATACCGCCATCGCCCGCTGTCAACGCACCCAGATGCACGCCGCCATGTTATTCATCGATCTGGACAAATTTAAACAGGTTAATGACAGCCTGGGCCATGATAATGGCGACAAGGTGCTATCGACGGCGGCGAGGCGTATCCAGAGTGCGGTGCGCAGCTCAGACATCTGCGGCCGTCTGGGGGGAGATGAATTCGTGGTCTGGCTCGAGCCCATCAACGACATCGAAGAGGTGACCATAGTGATCGATAAGATCATACGTCAGATCTCACCGCCTATCGTCTGTGGCCGCACCACGGTTTCACTCACCGTCAGCATAGGCGTAGCCATGTATCCGCGGGACGAACTCACCCGCCTCAGCCTGATAAAAATCGCCGACGACAACATGTACCAGGCCAAACAGGTGAAGGGTAACAGCCACCGCTTTACCGAACAGATAGCCCGCCAGGTTGACAAAAAGCTGGTAGGCGAAAGCCAGACAGATGAAAGCCAGGTGGGCTAACTAGCCCGCAGTGACAGACGCCGCTGCAACTGCTTGAAGTTAACCCGAATAAGTAGCAAGCAAATCAAGCCGATAAGATAGAGACTCGGCTCAATCACCTCAGATTTCACCGACCAATAAAAATGGATAGGCGCCAGTAAGGCCACCAGATAGACCCAGTTATGCAGCTGTTGCCAGCGACGCCCCATGGCGCGTTTGACCCTGGCAAAGGAGGTGATCGCCAGCAGCAACAAGATGAGATAGGCGGTGGCGCCTACCAGAATATAGGGCCGCTTAACAATCTCACTCAGCAGCAGTTGCCAGGCGAACAGCAGATCCAGGCTTAAGAAGGCCAAGATATGCAAGCTAGCATAGGCAAACACATACAGGCCCACTAAACGGCGAGTTTGCATCAAGAGCCCTAGCTTAAAGTATTTCGCCACCGGCGAAATGAGCAGTACGGCGATCAGCGAATTGATCGCCCCCATTCCGGTATAGTGGATGATGTACTGGACGGGATCGCCCCCAAGCTGGTCATTTAATACGCGCCACACCAGCACCACCAAGGGCACCAGCGCGATGAGATGAAATGCTATCTTTAAGGGCAACAGATGCCTGGCTTGCAATCGAAACAAAGGCTTCTCCTTACTGGGTCACTTTAATATATGGAGGCTTAATAGTATTGGCGCAGGTTCATCCCCTTATAGAGATGGGCTACTTGCTCGCCATAACCATTAAAGGGCAAGGTCGCGATACGCTGGGCCGAGAATATCCCGCCCTCGCCTATGCGACGCTCCGTTGCCTGAGACCACCTTGGATGATCCACCTCGGGGTTTACATTAGCAAAGAAGCCATATTCGTGAGGCGCCAACTGATTCCAGCTGGTGGGAGGCTGCTTGTCCATCACGCGGAGCCGCACCACAGACTTGATGCTCTTGAAACCATATTTCCATGGCACCACCAGTCGAATAGGCGCACCGTTTTGCGGTGGTAGCGTCTTGCCATAGAGACCGACTGCCATGAAGGCCAGCTCATTGGTAGCCTCATCCAGCCTTAGCCCTTCGACATAGGGGTAATGTATACCGCCGCCCATCAGGCGACTCTTCTGCCCCGGCATCTGGTCGGGATCGAACAGGGTCTCAAAGGCAACATGGGTCGCCCCCGCCTTGACCCCGGCCTTAGCCAGCAGCGCCTTCAGGGGAAAGCCCACCCAAGGGATCACCATAGACCAGGCCTCGACGCAGCGCAGGCGATAGATGCGCTCTTCCAGTGGCAGCAACTTGGTCAGGTCATCCAGATCCAGTGTCAGCGGGTTGTCTACCATGCCCTCTACCCTCAGCGTCCAGGGATCCACCTTAAAGCCTTGAGCATTCTCGAAGGGATCTGTCTTGCTGGTACCAAACTCGTAGTAGTTATTATGGGTGGTCACCTTCTTCTCGGGGGTGAGGCTCTCCTGTTGGCCGTAAGCCTTGTTGCCGCTAAAGGCTAACGGATGCGTCACAAAGGGGGCATGGGGCTCAGACTTACCGAACAGATCAAACAGCCCTGCCTGCACCTGGCCGGGTATGCTTGCCCCCAGCGCGCCGAGGCCAAGTGCCTTGATGATGTTGCGTCTATCGTTAAATACCGCCTCTGGCGTGACATGCGCACTCTTCTCTTGCCAAGCCTTTCTTCCTGTTGCCCTGATGCCCTTCGCCATATCTGTTACCACCTTTTATCCATTGCGTTTCAGCCCATGCTTAATTAGATAGTCAAAACCCTTAAAAAATTTCACCTAAATAATATTTAACGAACAAGTGTTCGTCATTTGCCCTATCTCCCCTTGAACCTGCACTGGCCTCATGAGAGGCTTAACGCCAAGCTTATAACGGGTATCGACTATGTTGACAGAACTTCCTTTATCTCTCCCACAAATCATCGTCTTAGGCGCGGTGGCCATGTTAGCACTGCTGATCGGTGCCCTACTCAACCAGCGACTCACCCGCAGTAAATGGCTGAGGGTCAGAGAGGAACTCGTCCAGGAGCACACCACAGCCATCGCGCTGCTGGAAGCCTCACTGGAAGAGAAGCGCAGCGATATCGCCCAGCTCAACCAGAAGCTTGAACACCAGATTAATCTACTCGGTATGAGCCAGGCCCAAGCCCAGCGCGCAGACGATCTCGAGCAGCAGCTCCAGCAAAGCCAACGTAAACAGATGGAGACGCAACTGGCCCTGTCCAAGTCTAATGCTATTCAACAGACCCTGACGGTAAAGTTTGAGACAGAGCAGCAGGCACTGGAAGACAAGATTAAGCACCTGCATGAATCTGAGACCCGCCTGACCCAACAATTTGAAAATCTCGCCAACAAAATTTTTGATGCCAAGGCACAGCGTTTACAACATGAGAGCGAACAACAGCTCTCTAACGTCCTGTCTCCCTTTAAACAGCAGCTTGAAGGTTTTAGAAAGCAGGTTCAGGAATCTTACACGGTTGAGCAGAATGAACGTAGCGCCCTCAAGCATCAGCTGGAATCGCTCAAGGCGCTAAACCTGCAGATGAGTCAGGATGCCATCAACCTCACCAAGGCGCTTAAGGGAGACAACAAGCAGCAAGGCAATTGGGGGGAAGTGATCCTCGAGCGCGTACTGCAAGAGAGCGGCCTCAGAGAGGGTCACGAGTATGAGACCCAGCAGGATCTCAAACACGACAACGGTAAACGCTTCAAGCCGGACGTGATCGTACATCTGCCGGAAAACAAAGATGTGGTGATCGATGCCAAGATGTCGCTGGTGGCCTACGAGCGTTACTTCAACAGCGAAGATGAGACCGTCAAGGCGGCCGCCATCAAGGAGCACTGCCTGTCGATCCGCAACCACATAAAGGGCCTCAGTCAAAAGGATTATCAAGCGCTTCACGGCTTAACAAGTCTGGATTATGTGCTAATGTTTATTCCATTGGAGCCCGCGTTCCTGTTGGCACTCGAGCATGAGCCCAGCCTGATCAACTATGCGCTGGAGAACAACATCATGCTGGTGAGTCCAACAAACTTGCTGGTGGCGCTGCGTACCATCAACAACATCTGGCGCTATGAATATCAGAACCAAAACGCCCAGCTGATTGCCAAGCAGGCGGGTAAGATTTACGACAAGTTATGCGGCTATCTCGAAGACATGGAAAAGATTGGCCGCGCGGTGGAGTCGCTGGACAAGCACTACCAGGCGGCCATGGGCAAGCTGAGCACGGGTAAGGGCAACTTGATCCGCCAGGCCCACCAGATGCAGCAGATGGGCGTCACCACCAACAAGCAGCTGGATAACCAGTTGCTCGATAAGGCCCTCAGTGACCACCTGGAGCATGACATAAAACTGAATTGATCCGGCGTTACACTATAGATGGGCAAGTAAATGGGTAAATAAACGGTTAAATTGCGTCATTGGACGAATCGAGCACAGCAGGAAAACAAGGATAGGAAGACAATGCCAAAGCGGTTAGGCACACTTTTTCAGGCAAAACGTTATCTCCTCTTAGGCTTAGGGGCGCTCATCCCTATGACACTGTCGGCCGCCGGCTTAACCCCAACCCAGCAGCGCTACCTGGATGCCAGAGAGGCCCTGGATAAGGGCCTGTTAGACAGCTATCAGACACTGAGAAAACAGCTCAATGGCTATCCCCTCACCCCATATCTCGACTACCACGCCGAGATAGATAACATTCTCGACGCGCCGGGTGCTAAGGCGCTGGAGGCTATGGCGCGCTTCGATGGCACACCTCTTTATAACAGCGCCCGTCACCGCTATCTGGAAAATGCCGGTAAGCAAAAACATTGGCACGATTTTCTCGCCATGAGCCCTGAGCTGCCCCGCAGCATCAACTTACAGTGCTATTACTACCGCGCCCAGCTAAGCCAGGGCGACAAGGCCGCAGCCTTCGACGGCGCCGAGAAGCTCTGGCTCCACGGCCATTCGCGCCCCAAGGAGTGTGATCCCCTGTTTAACGCCTGGGAAAAGGCCGGACATCGTAGCCAATCTCTGCTGTGGTCGCGCATGTTACTGGCCTTCAACGGTGGCGAGTATGGCCTGCTCAAGTATCTTGCCAGTAAGGTTACCGCCCACCAGAAAGAGGCCAAGCAACTCCTGGCCGTCTATCAAGATCCCCGCAGCCTAAGACACACCAAACGCTTCAAGGTTAAGGCCGCCATCTATGGCGATATCGTCGATGCCGGCCTCAGACGTCTGGCGCGAAAAGATCTTGTTAAGGCGGTCAGCCTGTTTACTAAGTATGAAAAGGCCCATCGCTTCAGCGACTATCAGGGGCAGAAACTGGCGCGCTACCTGATGAAACGCGCCCTAGTTTCCCAGGAGACAGAGCTCAAAGCCTTCGTCGATAGCCGCCTGCCCAAGACGGACAGCGACGATCTTAAGGTGCTGCGCCTGCGCTGGGCGATTCGAGAGGCTGACAATCTGACTCTCGACAACTACCTGCCCCTGCTAAGCGAGGCTAAGCGAGAGAAGGCCCGCTGGCAGTATTGGATAGCCAGGCGTCAGATGGAGACAGGTGCAAAGCTGGCCGAGACCGCGCTGCCGAGCTTAAGTAAACAACGCAACTTCTACGGCTTTACCGCGGCCGATCTGGTATCGACCTCGATAAACCTTGCACAGATAGACACAAAGCTCGACGAGAGCCTGACGCCACAGCTCGCCCAAGACCCAGGCCTTGCCCGCGTCGAAGAGCTGTTGGCGCTGGATAAAAAAATCGATGCCCGCGCCGAATGGGTGTTGCTGCTTGGCCGCCATCCACAGAACAAACAGGCGCAGTATGCCCTGCTGGCTCAACGCAACCAGTGGCACGATCTGACCGTACAGGCCAGTATTCAGGGCCAGCTGTGGAACGACATGACGCTGCGCTTTCCCTACGCCGCCGACGAGGCCTTCAAGGCCGCCAGCAAGAGTGCCAAAGTCGATATCGATGAGATCCGCGCCATCGCCCGCAGAGAGTCCGCCTTCTATCCCTACGCCACCTCTGGCGTGGGCGCACGCGGCTTGATGCAGCTGATGCCGGCTACGGCAAAAGAAACCGCCCGCAAACACGGTATGAAATACAGCGGCAGCAAGAGCCTCTACGATGTCTCCCTCAACACTGCTCTGGGGAGCCGCTACTACAAGTCGCTACTGGACAAGTTCGACGGTAACCGCGTGTTGGCTACCGCCGCCTATAATGCAGGCCCCCACAGGGTGACCCGCTGGCTGGAGCAGAGCCAGGGCAAGCTAGATGTGTATGCCTTTATCGAGTCTATCCCCTTCACCGAGACCCGCGAGTATGTACAGGCGGTATTAAGTTATCGCGCCATCTACCAGGCAAGACAACAAAAGCCGGTCGCCCTCTTCTCCGCCGAGGAGCTAGCGTTTAAATATTAACGCCTGCAATAACCGCTTTATTCGCTGCTTAGTTAACAGCTTAGTTAGCCTCTTGATTGCGTCAACTGGCCGTCAAGAGGCTGACGCTTTTATGACACCTTTACCTCACCTCGCCACTCGCAACCAGCCTCCACAATCCCCCCGTAATAAACCCGAGGACATGTCAAAATTCTGGCAACATTCCGAGCAATATATCTCTTAAGAAAAAGATGAAAAAAGCTGGCCAATCATAGACTTCTACCTCATAGTTAAGTGTCATCATCATGATGGTTTTTGACTATATCTTTGATTAATACCTGCTCGCCATTAAGGAGTTCCATGTCTCATACAAGTATCACGGCGATCTTAAACCAGCTGCAACGCGTGCTGTTGGGTAAACCCCATCAGATTAAATTAGCCCTCACCTGTATCCTCGCCAAGGGACACCTATTGATCGAAGATCTGCCCGGCATGGGCAAGACCAGCCTCTCCCAGGGGATGGCTCAGAGTCTGGGGCTGAGCCACCAACGCATTCAATTTACCAGCGATATGCTGCCGGCGGATATTCTCGGCGTCTCCATCTTCGACAAGGAACAGTCCCAGTTTGTGTTCCATCCAGGTCCCATCTTCAAGCAGATGATCCTGGCCGATGAGATCAATCGTGCCAGCCCCAAGACCCAGAGCGCGCTGCTCGAGGCCATGGCCGAGCAGCAGATCACGGTCGACGGCGTTACCCACGCCCTGCCCAGCCCTTTTTTCGTGATCGCCACCCAGAACCCCAGCGAGCAGTCCGGTACCTTTCCCCTGCCGGAATCCCAGCTCGACCGCTTCATGATGCGGATTTCCATCGGCTATCCCGACGAAACCGCCGAGTTGGCCATGCTGAAGGGGGAAGATATCTCGCCGCAACTGCAACACCTGCCCGCCTGTATCGATCCGCTCACCCTGATTGAGCTGCAGTCTCAGGTGACTAAGGTTAAGGCCTCTGAGGCGCTGCTCAACTATATTCTCGCCCTGATAAAAGGCTCGCGGCAGCTCAACGAAGGTTACGGGCTATCGCCCAGGGCCAGCAAGGCGCTGCTCAATGCCGCCAAGGCCTGGGCCTTCATTCAGGGACGCAGCTATCTGGTGCCCGACGATGTGCAGGCGGTGTTTGCCGCCGTGGCCGAACACAGGCTAAGACACACCAGCCAGCAACAGGGCGAGGCCCTCTCCCAGCGCCTGCTCGCCAGCACCAATCCCATATTATAAGCCTCACTTATTAAGCCCATGGCCAGGATGAAGACGAAGAGCAGTAGATTAACAGCATGGTGGCAGGCCTGGATCGCCAGACGCCTGCCCGCCAGCAACAAGGTGACCCTGGCGCACCGCAGCATCTTTATCCTGCCGACTGGATTTGGCCTCTTCTGGCTGCTGTTTGTGGTCTTGCTGTTTCTTTTTGGCACCAACTATCAGAATAATTTGGTGATCGGGCTTTCTATCTTGCTGCTTAGCCTGTTCAACACCTGCATCATCTACAGCTATCGTAATCTGGCGGGCATGACATTAGAGGCGAAAACCGGGCCCGAGGTCTATGCTGGCGAGACCCTGCTCTATGGCATCTCCCTCCATGCCAAACAGGTGCAACATCAGGTGGAACTCAGCTATGACAAGACCCAGGTACAGACCATAGACAGGGTAGATGAAAAGCCCCAAGAAGCGCTGATCCCCCTGAGCAACAACCAGCGAGGCTGGATCGATCCCGGCCGCCTCAAGGTAGAAAGCCGCTATCCGCTGGGGCTTTGCCGGGCCTGGTCCCATGTGGATCTCGCCAATGCGCAGATCGCCTTTGCGCAGCCCAAGGCAGGCCAGTATGAGCTTAACGCCGAGCAGCAAGGCGACGATCATCAGGCAAAAGATATGGGGAAGAGCGTTATCGGCGTCGAGGAGTTTCGCGGCCTCAAGCCCTTCGTGACCGGCGAATCGCTCAATCAGATCGCCTGGAAACAGCTGGCCCAGGGCCGCGGCATGCTCACCAAAGAGTTTGAGCAGCCCCAGAGTGCACCACAATGGCTGACCTTAGACACAAACGCGCCGTTAGAGGAGCAACTTAGCCTGCTAACCTGGGCGGCAGATAGGCTTGCTGCCAAGGGACAGGTCTTCGGCCTCAAGCTGCCAAACAAAACCTTAGCACCCGCCAGCGGCGAGCAACACAGACGTTTAGTGCTCGCCACTCTCGCCGTCTATCCTGTCGCCGTCTATCCTGAGCATCTGGAGAGTCCCCATGGCCGATAGCAAGAGCGAAAACATCGGCCGTCAAAGCCTGCTATGGTTGCTACTGATCAACCTCAGCGTACTGGCGCCCCTCTACGACAAGATGACCCCCTGGAGCATGGCCATCTGCGCCATCTGTCTCCTCTGGCGGGTGGGGATCTTTGCCGGTAAAGTCGCCAAGCCGCCGAGATACCTGGTCACCACACTGGCGATCGCCTCTGCCGTCACTCTCGCCTTAGTCACGGCGCAGATTGGTCTGCTTAACGGTTTGATCAATTTGCTGATCTTGGGCTATGCCCTCAAATATATCGAGATGCGTGACAGACGCGACGTACGCGCCGTGGTGCTGGTGGGCTTCTTTCTCATCGCAGTCACGCTAATCGAGAAGCAGAGCCTCTGGTTTACGCTGCAACTGACCCTGGTCGCCACCATTAACATCTGTGTGCTGGTCAGCCTCTATCTTAATGCCAGCTCAATTCGACGCACTGCCAAGCTTGGCGCCAAGATAATGCTGCAAAGCCTGCCATTGGCGATTGTATTGTTTATGGTGCTGCCAAGACTGCCACCACTCTGGCTGGTGCCAAATCCCAAGAATGCCACCACAGGGCTCAGCGACGAGCTCTCCTTCGGCGATATCGGCAAGCTGACCCGCTCAAGCGCCCTGGCCTATCGCGTCACCTTCGATAACAGCCGTCCTGCCAACAATCAGCTCTATTGGCGCGCTCTGGTGCTAGATCACTATGATGGCAAGACCTGGACCCAAGACCCCGGCATCAAGACGCTGCAGCGCCAGCGCATGGTGACAAACGCTCGCCCAAGCCCCGAAGGTACCTCGATAAACTATGAGGTGATCGCAGAGCCCAGTTACCAAAACTGGCTCTTCGGCCTGGATCTCGCCTACACCAATACCCGAGAGATCCTAGAGCTGCCCGATGGCCGCCTCTACGCCAAGACGCCCCTGAGTCAGAAATACCAGTATCGGGTCTCCTCCTATCCGCAGGCGAAACTGGATCCTCGTCTGTCACCTCAGCTTAGACGCCGCAACCTACAGGTACCGCAAGATTCCAATCCAAGATCCCGGGCACTAGGGCTTGAGTTGAAACGCGACTACCCGGAACCCGAGCGGCGCCTTAACGCCATCATGACGCTGTTTAATAAGTCGCCCTATTTCTATACCCTGGAGCCGCCTAGGGTGGGCCCACAACAGATCGATGACTTTCTGTTTGAGAATCGCGCCGGTTTCTGCGCCCACTACGCCAGTGCCATGGTGTTCCTCGCCCGCCAGTCAGGCCTGCCAGCCCGCATGGTCACGGGATACCAGGGCGGCGAGTGGAATCAGGCCGGCGGGTACCTCAGCGTCTATCAATATATGGCCCACGCCTGGGTCGAGGTCTGGCTCGATGGTAAGGGCTGGACCCGCTACGACCCTACCGCCATGATCGCCCCCGAGCGGGTCGAGGCAGGCTTCGATGCCATGTTCTCCCCCGAGCAGAGCTATCTGATCAACAACCCCTTTAGCAGCCTGAGGCTGCGTCAGTATCCCCTGCTCAATAATTTGCGCATGTCCCTGGCCAGCATAGATTACTACTGGAGCAAGTGGGTACTGGGCTTCGATGAAGAGAGACAAAGCCAGCTGCTCAAGGAACTACTTGGCGAGATCAACGCCACCAAGCTGGCGATCTTCATCATCGCCTCCTTCAGCGTCATCGCCCTGTTTATCGCCTACAGCGTCGGCCTGCTGCGCTTTTCTCGCCACCCAGATCCTGTCGTTGCGGGATTTGAGCAGATAGGCGCCATGCTGGCCAAACGCGGCCTGCCCCGTGCTCAGGGTGAGTCGGTCGATGCCTATCAAACACGGGTACTCGCTGCCGCGCCCGAGCTTAGCGAGCCAATGACGCGCTACACCACAAGTTATATGACCCTTAAATATCGCGCCCCCTCACCAAAGGCCAGCAAACAGCTTAAGCGCCAGCTGAAACAGGATCTGCGCCGCCTTCGCCTCGCTATCCTCAGGCTCAAAGGCCGCTTGGATACCAGCGAAACCACAGATTAGTGGCCACATGAATACAAATTAGATCGATAGCGTCAGGATACTCATTCAAGCATTGTTGATGCAGGCTAATCCTCAAGCAAAGCCATTGAAAATGTATGAAAAACAAGCATAAACTGAGCTAACATATCGAATTACGCCGATATTGTACGGCGAGCATTGGCCGGAAAACCCAGATGCCCTAGAATGGCCACAGAACAACGAAATGGATAAGTGATCTCATGCTGTATTTGGTGCAATCGAATCGAATGGAGGCTTTGGCAGAGCTGCTCGCCAACGAGCTACAGACGCCCCTGCCGGGTCAGTCGCCGCTAAGCAATGAGCAGATCTTGGTCCAGAGTCCCGGCATGTCCACCTGGCTCAGGCTCGCCATCGCCAAACAAAACCAGGTCGCGGCGGCGCTGGAGTTCCCCTTGCCGTCGAGCTTTATCTGGCAACTCTGCCACCAGCTGCTACCGGATGTCCCCAAGGAGAACGCCTTTACCAAACCGGCCATGACCTGGAAGCTGATGGAGCTGCTGCCAGACCTCTTGTCTCTGGAGGTGTTCGCCCCGCTGGCAAACTATCTGAAAGACGATGCCATACTCACGGACAGCGCGGCGCCGCACTCATTAAAACTGTTTCAGCTTTGCAGCCAGATAGCCGACATCTTCGACCAATACCTGGTCTATCGCCCCGACTGGATCTTGGCTTGGGAACAGGGTGAGGATCGACTGCCCCCCAAGGAGCGCCCGCTAGCGGCCAACCAGCAGTGGCAAAGCCTGCTCTGGCGCGAACTTATTCACTACAATCATCACACGCTGAACCAGAGCCGCTCTCACAGGGCGAACCTGCACCAGGCGCTGTTTGATGCCTTAAGCGATCCCCTGTGCGATCTTAGCAAGTTGCCGCCGCGCCTGTTTGTCTTTGGCATTTCCTCCATGGCGCCGCAGACACTAGAAGTGCTCTACTTTTTGGCCAAACGGATCGACGTGGTGATGCTCAACTTAAGCCCCTGCCAACACTATTGGGGCGACATAGTAGATCCTAAGCTCAGGGCGCGAATGGCGCTGCAATATGGCGACAAGCAGCAACTCGCCATCGATTGGGAGAGTAAGCTCGAGGTGGGCAATCCCCTGCTGGCCAACAACGGCAAGATGGGCCGCGAGCTGTTAGACCTTATCCTAGAATTGCCGGAAAACGACACCAACTTCAACTTCGAGTGCTATCAAGATCCGGGCTCAAACACCCTGCTCCACGGCGTGCAGCAAGATATCCTAGAGCTTTGCACCCGCGGCGAAACCCTAGGACCGGACGCCGAACTCTATCTCACCACCAAAGGCAGACGAGTACTTAAGAATGACGATGATTCCCTGACCCTCAGGAGCTGTCACAGCCCGCTGCGAGAGCTCGAGACACTGCACGATCATCTGCTGGAGCAGTTGTCGCAATCGGATGGTCTCGCCCCCAAAGATATCGTAGTGATGATGCCAGATGTGGCGGCCTACGCACCCTACATAGATGCGGTATTTGCCTCCAAACGCGGCGATCATTTTATCCCTTACGCTATCGCCGATCGCGGCGCGGCACAGGAATCACCTCTGATCAACAGCTTCCTGCACCTGCTAGATCTCAACAAGAGCCGCTTCGCCCTGACGGACATCTTAGGCATACTCGAGGTGCCCGCCGTGATGCGCCGCTTCGATCTGGACGATGATGATCTCCTGCTTATCCGCCGCTGGCTTGAACAGGCGGGCGTGCGCTGGGGACGGGATCAGCACAGCCGTCAGGCGCAGCAGTTGCCCGCCTTCGAACACAACTCCTGGGCCTTTGGCATCAAGCGGCTGATCTTGGGCTATAGCTTCAGCGATGAGGCACCTATCTATCATAACAGCCTGGCGCTCCCAGGCGTCGAAGGGCAATCGGCCCAGGCACTGGGTAAGCTGCTCAACTTTATCGAGGCGATCGACGAGTTTAATCTAGCGCTTGGCGAGCATTGCCCCTTAAGCGTGCGCATTACTCAACTGCAGACCCTGGTAGAGACCTTCTACGACTGCGTCGATGAGGAGCTGAGTCAGAAACAGGAGCTTTTACAGGCGATCACCCGTCTGAGTGAAGAGCTCACTGCTACACAGTATCAGAGCGAACTCGAACTCGAAGTGATGCAGAACTGGTTTACCCGTCACCTCACCGAGTCCCGGGTGGGACAGCGCTACCTGGCCGGTAGCGTCAACTTCTGTACCCTGATGCCGATGCGCTCCATCCCCTTTAAGCTGGTCTGTCTGCTGGGCATGAACGATGGTGTTTACCCCAGGGTACAGCACCCGGTAGGCTTCGACCTGGTAGCGCAGGAAGGGCCACGTAAGGGAGACCGTTCCCGCAGGCTGGATGACAGATACCTGTTCCTTGAGGCGCTGCTCTCTGCCAGAAAGCAGCTCTACATCAGCTATATCGGCCATAGCGAGCGGGATAACAGTGAGCGCATCCCCTCTATGTTAGTGTCGGAGCTTATCGAATACTGCCAGCTCTGCTATTTGCCAGAAGCCTGCGCTCACCTGCTGAACGGGGCTAGTGAAGATGACACAAGCACGGTAGATATTGCCAAAATCGAGCAGGCCATCTTAGACCAGCTAATCATCACCATGCCGCTGCAGCCTTTCGATGAACGCCTCTATCTGGCAGACGAGTCTGAAGGCGCAGAGTGTGAAGGCGCAAAGAGTGAGCCAAGACGTCTTCGCCAGAGCTATAGCGAGCAGTGGTGCCCTAGCGCCCTTGCTGAGCAGGATAAGCAGCACGACGGGGAGCAGGGTGCCAAGCCAGCAAGTGCTAGTCATTTCATCGAGGCGCCGCTGACTCTGGTCGCCGATGAAGATAAGGGCGAGCCGCTTGAGCTCTCGGCGCTGATCCGTTTCTACCGTAATCCGGCGCAGTATTTTTTCAATCGCACCCTCAAGCTGGATCTTAATCTCAGCATACAAGCGGATGAAAACGATGAGCCCTTCGCCCTCAATCCCCTGTCTCGCTATCAGCTGCAATCGACCCTGATAGAAGATGCGGTCAAGTCAGGCGATGAGCGGCCATCGAGTGAGCTACTAGAGCGCTTGCGGCTCTCGGGTCAACTGCCCCTTGCCCCATTTGACGATCTCCTGCTTAAACAGTATCAGCACGATATTCGCGCCCTGGTCGGTCGCACCCTCTATCTGCAGGGTGAGAGCTGCCATACCCAGGATATCAATCTTCTCCTGGGCGATAGCGCCGCCACGGCTTTAGTGGGGCGAATCGACGGCGTCAGCGCCAAGGGGCTGGTCAACTACCGTCCGGGGACGGCGAACGCGCGGGATCTGATCCGCGTTTATCTGCGTCACCTGTGCCTTAACGCTAGTCTTAACGCCAGCGTCAGCGAAAATAGCGACATGGAAATCCATGAGGGCACCCCCTGGCAGCGCCACAGCTATCTGCTCGATATCGGCCATTTCCACGCCTTTGCGCCGATAACGCCAGAGCAGGCGCTCAATCAGCTCTCACTCTGGGCCGAGCGCTATCATCAGGGGCAGAGCCAGCCCCTGCCCTTCATGCCAAGAACCGCCTTTGCCTATGTCGAAGCCGAGGGAGATCATATTGAGAAGCTGATCGCCGCCCAGCCACAATGGCTCGATGAACAATCTAACCTGGGTGAAGGCCAGGAGGCTCACTATCAGCGGTTATTTACTTTCCCTGATGATTTTAGCGAGGCAGGCTTTGGCACCATAGCCAGCACGCTGCTCTCACCCATGCTGAGTCTTTATCACAAGGCGCCGCTGAGCGAGTTGGCCGATTTCGTGGAGGGCCAATAAGATGGCGACACAGACACTGGATCCCTTAAGCCTGCCGCTGTCGGGCACTCGCCTCATCGAGGCCAGCGCGGGTACCGGCAAGACCTACACCATAGCCGGCCTCTATGTGCGCTTATTATTGGGCGATAGCCAGCGCGCGCCGCTAAGCTGCGAGCAGATCCTGGTGGTGACTTTTACCAACGCCGCCACTCAGGAGCTTAGGGATCGTATCCGCAAGAAGATCCAGCTGGCCTACCGCGCCTTTCTCGGCATGGAAGTGGACGATCCCCTGATCAACACACTCTATTCAGAGGCGGAGCCAGAGGCGCGTAGCCAGGCGCTGAAGCGGCTGGATCTCGCCCTCAAGTCGCTGGATGAGGCAGCTATTTTTACCATACATGGTTTCTGTCAGCGTATTTTGTCGGACATGGCGTTCGAATCATCCCTGCTGTTTGAGTCAGAATTTACTCTGGATGACAGCCAGTACCTGCACCATGCGGTGCGCGACTTCTGGCGTGAGGCCTGCTATCCGCTGCCCGGTTATCTGGCGCAGATCATCAGCAATAAGTTTAGCGATCCAGACGGCCTGACCAAGCAGCTACGGCCGCTACTCGGCGCCAATCAGGCCAGCGTCTCGCCGACACCCGAAGCCTTCAGTCAGGTGGCGGAGCGCCTGAGTCAGAGCCTTTCGAGACTCAAGCTTATCTGGCCGCGCGAGCGCGATACCACCCTTGAGCTGCTCAAGGCGCTGCCGCTCAACGGCACCCGCTTTGGCAAGAAGGATCAGGGCTATCCCAAGCTCGAGACCCTGTTCGCCGCCATGGATAACTGGGCGGCTCAGCCGCTCTCCCTGCCCGACAGCAAGGTGCTGGGGGCGCTGGCCTTAGGCGGCTTAAAGCTCAACAAGGGCGGCGAGATCCCAACGCCGGAGCAGGCGCCGCTACTTGCCCATATCGAGCGCGTCACAGAAACCATAGACACCTTAGTGCCCAGCTTCCTCTACGGCGCCCGCGATGGGATAAAGGCCCGTTTTGCGGCGCAGAAACAGCTTAAGAATCTGCGCACACCGGACGATCTGCTGATCGCCTTGGCCGATGCCCTGAGCGAGGAGACAGACCAGGAGCAGGCCCTGGCACGGGCCATCGCCAAGCGTTTCCCCATCGCGCTAATCGATGAGTTTCAGGATACGGATCCGCTGCAATATCAGATCTTCAGCCGCATCTATCAAGACCAGCAGGTCTCAACAGACAGCGACCTCGGCCTCTTGATGATTGGTGACCCCAAACAGGCGATCTACGCCTTTCGCGGCGCCGATATCCACACCTATATCCATGCCAGGGGCCAGACGGAAAACCACTACAGCCTGGACACCAACTACCGCTCCAGCCAGGCCATGGTCGAGGCGGTCAATCAGCTGTTCTCGAGGAGCGACGATCCCTTCATCAGCGAGGCGATCCCCTTTGAGCTCATCAAGCCCTCCCCCATGGCGGCAGAGAAAAGCCTGGTCGAGAAGGCACCTAAAACGAGCGCGCTGCGGCTTAAGCTGCTCAGCGAAGACCCTAACGCCGGACTCAATAAGGCCAGCGCCCGCAGCCAGTTGGCCGAAGATGCCGCCAACGAGATAGCCAGGCTGCTCAACGAAGCCCAGCGCGGCGAGTGCTTGAAGCAGAATAAACCGCTCAAGGCAAAAGATATCGCGGTGCTTGTCAGGGATCGCAACGAGGCCGCCTACATCAAATCGGCACTGAGTAGCCGGGGGATAGGCGCCGTCTTTCTCAGCCGCGACAGCGTATTCGATACCCTGGTGGCCAAGGAACTCGCCCTGGTGCTACTGGCCATCGCCAATCCCAAAGATGAGCGCGCGCTGCGCAGCGCCATGGCCACCGCCCTGCTGGGCTATGATGCCCAGGCGATCCATGCCTTTAATCTGGATGAAGATGTGCGTCAGCAGCAGCTCGAGGCCTTCGACAACCTGCATCAAACCTGGCTCAAGCGCGGGATCATGCCCTGTATGATGGCCTTGGCGGCCGATACCCACCTCATCGAGCGTCTGTTGACTGCAGATGAGGGGCAGCGCCGCCTGACCGATTTTAGGCACCTGGGCGAACTGCTGCAACAAAAAGCGATGGAGCTCGACGGCATCAGCGCCCTGCTCAACTGGTATCAGCAGACGCTGATCGAGGTGAGTAGCACGGAAGAGGCCCAGCTCAGGCTGGAGAGCGAGCAGAATCTGGTACAGATAGTCACCATACACAAGAGTAAGGGTCTGGAATATCCCATCTGTTTCCTGCCCTTCGTCAGCCTGGCCAGAGACAATCGCCGCAAGCCTGCACCTATGCTCTACCACGAGCAAGATGCCCTGGTGTGGGATATCGACCAGAGCGACGAGGGCTGGGCTAAATACAAGGCGGAAAATCTCGCCGAAGATCTGCGCCTGCTCTATGTGGCGCTAACTCGTCCCGTGCTCGCCTGCTACTGCTATGTCGCCAACCATTCGCGCTTCACCAAGCGTGACGGCATCAGCAGCCAGTTGTTCGAGACCGCCATTGGCTACCTTTTGGGCATAGAGACCAAGGCCTGTGAGTTTGCCGACATTCAGGCCGCCGCACAGGCGCTGGCGAGCGAGGCGATCTCGGTCGATTTGGTGGTAAGCGATGCGCCCAAGTTAGACTTTGACCCTATCGACACTGCCGATGCCGTCAAGCTGGCGCCGCGGCCACTTAGCCGCAGGCGCGAGGTCCCCTGGCGGGTGGGCAGCTATTCAGGCCTAGTGAAACATTCGGCTCACGAACAGGTCAGCCCAGGCATGGGCGATGAGGCCTTCCCCGAGCTTGAGCAGTTAGCTCCCGACAGCGAGCAGCTGTCACGATTCAGCTTCGAGCGCGGCGCCAACGCGGGGAGTTTCCTCCACTGGGTGCTGGAGCAGATTGACTTTACCCAGGCCAATACCAGCCTAGGCGACGAGCTACCCAAGGCGATGGAGCGCTTCGGCATCGATAGCGAGTGGCAAGAGATGCTGCATGCCTGGTATCTGGATCTGCTGCACGTGCCGCTCGATGGTGATGGGCTGTGTCTTGCGAGCCTAAGCCAAGCGCAGAAACTGGTGGAGATGGAGTTTTATATGCCTATAGGCAAGCTCGATGCACCTAGGCTTAATCAGCTGCTGAGTCAGTATGGCTATAGCGCCGCCCTGGCCTTCGAGACCCTAGAGGGGATGCTCAAGGGCTTTATCGACTTAACCTTCGAATATCAGGGCAAGTTCTATATCGCCGACTACAAGTCCAACCATCTGGGAGATCATCTGAGCCATTATGAAAAGCCCGCCATGCAACGGGCCATCGCCGGTCATCACTATGACCTGCAGTACATCATCTATAGCCTGGCGCTACATCGCTACCTCACGCTGCGCCTGCCCGGCTATCAGTATGAGCAGCATGTGGGCGGCTGCTACTACCTCTTTCTTAGGGGCATGTCGGCCGACTCACCGAGTACCGGCGTCTATTACGACAAGCCCCCCCTGGCGCTGATCCAGGCCCTGGACACCCTGCTTAGCGAGGCTGAGGCCAGTGAATCTCAAGCTGAGTCTCAAGCTGAGCCTGAGTCGCACTCGCCAACAGACAGGCAATCTGACATGCAATCAGGCCCAGCACAAGGAGAGCTAGACCTATGATCCAGCTAGCACAGCCACTTAGCCAGCTGCTTAAGCACTGGCAGCAAGAGGGACTGCTGACCCCATTGGATCGCCACTTTGCCCTGCACATGCAAGCCCTGCACAGCGATGGCGACGATCTCTTTACCCTGATCTGCGCCCTGCTCAGCCGTCAGCTATCCCAGCAACACACCTGTCTGCCCCTGACTCAGATAGACAGGAATAACCCGCTGCATGAACAGCTGCCCCAATGTCAACTTGAGCTGACCCCACAGGCGCTGGCCGAGCAGTTGACGCAATATCAAGCCGTTAGCCCGGCCAATGGTGAGCTAAACACCCCCTTGATCCTCGATGGCGACAGGCTCTATCTGCAGCGTTACTACCAGTTTGAGACTCAGGTAGCCGAGCGTCTTACGCGCCTCAATCAGCCCATCACAGTTGCCGCGCCGGACAAGGTAGCCAGCATACTGAATATTCTGTTTGCCGGTCAGGCCGAGAAGCCCGATTGGCAGAGGGTAGCCACCGCCACCGCCTTTAGTCAGAAGCTGGCGGTGATCACCGGCGGACCTGGCACGGGTAAGACAACCACTGTGACTAAGCTGTTACTGCTACTCTGTCTGGAGCAGCAACTCACCATCAAGTTGGTGGCGCCAACGGGTAAGGCGGCCGCGCGCCTGAGCGAATCGATCAAGGCGTCCAAGGCGAGGCTGGCGCAGGAGTTGGCGCCCTATGGTGACGAGTTGGATCTTGAGCAGCTTAAGCAGGTGCCCGAAGAGGCGGCCACCCTGCACCGTCTGCTGGGAGTGATCCCCGGCTCCCACAGATTCAGGCACCACAAGGACAATCCTCTCAGACTGGATCTCTTGATCCTCGACGAGGCCTCCATGGTAGACCTGCCCATGATGCACAAGTTGCTGGCCGCGCTACCCGAACACGCCAGGCTTATTCTGCTTGGCGATCAGGACCAGCTCGCCTCGGTGGAGGCTGGCGCCGTGCTGGCTGATATCTGCGCCGGGCTCAAGCAAGCAGAGGCTCAGAACATTGGAGCCCAGAACATCGGAGCTCAAAACATTGCAACTCAGAGCATTGGCTCTCTAAACATTGAGAATCAGCAAGCAAATGGCTGGCGCATGCGCTACTCAAAAGAGAAGGCGGCACTCCTCAGTCAATTGACCAATGAAGATCTCAGTGCCTATATAGATACTCGCCCGGCACTGGGCGATAGTCTGGCCATGCTAATGCACAGCCACAGATTTAAGGGCGATGCCGGCATCGGCCAACTGGCTGGCGCCGTCAACCGCCGAGATCTGACGGGCATATTAAGTGTCTGGCAGAAAGGATACGACGAACTTAGCTGGCTTGAGCATCAACTCACGCCCCAGGGCAACGCCGGCCTCACGGCCTTGATGGCTCAGAGCGTCGACAAATATCGCCCTTATCTGGACTTGGTGAATCGCCTGGCCAATAAGGCGCCGGCTGGCGAGGTCAATGGACAGCTAGATGAAAAGTTAGCTGCAGAAGCAGATCAACAGCTGGATCTGGACGAAATCGCCAACCAGATCATCACTCGCTTCAACGACTACCGTATCCTCTGCGCCATGCGCGCCGGCGAATATGGCGTCGAGGGGATCAACGCGGCGGTCACCCAAGCCCTGAAGGATGCCCATCTCATTCAGCCATCCAGCGAATTCTACGCCGGACGTCCCATCATCATTCAGAGTAACGACTATAACCTTGGGCTGTTTAACGGCGATATCGGGGTGATCTTGCCAGGTCACGGCCCCAGCCACCGCCTGATGGCCTATTTCGTTCAGGCCGATGGCAGCCTACTCAAGGTACTGCCCGCTCGCCTGCCCAGCCACGAGACCTGTTACGCCATGACGGTGCATAAGAGTCAAGGCAGTGAGTTTCAGCAGGTCGCCTTCGTCTTGCCGCCAAGGCCCAGCGTTGCCCAGCGCCAATTGCTTACCAAGGAGCTGGTTTACACCGCCATCACCCGCGCCAAGGGACACTTTAGCTGCCTTGGCAGTCAGGCGGTGTTTGAAGCGGCATGCAGTCAGGCAACCCTTAGGGCCTCTGGTCTGGCACATAGGTTGTGGCCAGCATGAGTCAAACCTTGTCCCAGCTGCTCAACCAGCGCCCGAGTGCCCGAGTGCCCATCCGAGGGCGTTAGTGGTGGGTAACGGCATCAATCGCTATCGCCCTAGCAGTCAACGTGACGAGCAAGTAACCAGCATCAACGCCTGGGATGAGATGCTCCTCAGCCTTTGGCGTGCCCACCAGGGCGATGAGGTGGCCAGCATCCCAGTAGGCATCGCCCTCACCGAGTTTTATGATGCGCTGGATCTCATCAGTAGTAAGCCCAACAAGCAGCTGCAAAAGGAGTTCTGTAGCCTGATGGCCAGCTGGCAACCCCAGCGTCAACACCAACGACTGATAGCCTGGGCAGCGGCGAACAACACGCCAGTGCTGACCACTAACTTCGAACAGACCCTGGCGAAAAGTCACCAACTTAAGCTACATCACCTGCAGGCCAAACATTTTACCGACTTCTACCCCTGGTCCAGCTACTTTGCCAAGTCGCCCATCACCTCGCCCACAGAGGAGTTTGCCATCTGGCACATCAACGGCATGCAGAGGTATGCCCGCAGCGTGCGCTTGGGACTGAGTCATTACATGGGGGCGGTAGACAGAGCCAGGGATATTCTGCATCAGGGCCATCTGGGTGGCGGCTTTAAAAATGCGCTAAAGGAGCATTGGCGCGGCAACAGCACCTGGCTCAATATCTTGCTGCATAACGAACTGGTGTTTATCGGACTAGGCCTTGAGAGTAACGAGATCTTTCTGCGCTGGTTGCTTATCGAGCGCGCCAAGCTGTATAAGGCCTTTCCCGAGCGCAGGCGCGCGGCCTACTATATTTACGCCGGTGAGCCTATTTCCCAGGGACAAGCGCTGTTTCTTGAGGCGGTAGGCGTGACTGTGCTGCCACAAACCGATTATGAGGCACTCTATGAGGCGCCCTGGGCCGAGCGTAAAGGCGGCTATAGATAATGATTTCGGCCACAAATTGCCCGGTCAGACATTAAGCTTTCTTTAAGCTGCATCCAGGACTTGCATAAAAAAATCAGCACGTCATAGTGAGCATGGAAAACGATACAGAGTCGAATACGGAGACCCGATGAATCCGATCAACCTTTTACTTTTATGCGGTGGCGGCGGCGATGAACACGCCATCTCCCTGCTGTCGGCCAACTACTTCGAGACCTCGCTGGCGAAACTTCCCCACCTGAATGTGCTGCGGGTCGAACTCGATGCCAAGGGGCAATATCAGACCAAATCAGGTGAGCGCTGTGAGCTGACCAATCGCCGTGAGATCCGTTTCGAAGATGAGAACCTGGCGCCCTGGCCGGTGGATTATGTGATCCCCTGTATTCACGGCTACCCTGGCGAGACCGGCGACATTCAGTCCTATTTCGAACTCATTAACCTGCCCTATTTCGGCTGTGACGCCGAGGGCTCGCGCAACTGTTTCAACAAGATCACCGCCAAGATGTGGTTTAGCGCCCTGGGGATCCCGAACACCCCTTACCTCTTCCTGAATCAACTGGACGAGCAGGCAATCGCCCAAACCACAGATGCCCTGGCCAAGTGGGGCTCAGTATTCGTAAAGGCCGCCTCACAAGGCTCATCTGTCGGCTGTTACCGGGTCGATGACGCGGCGCAGATCCCGGCTATTCTGGCCGATGCGTTTCGCTATTCGCCCTATGTGGTGGTGGAGAAAACCATTCAGGCGCGGGAGCTGGAAGTCGCCGTCTATCAATATCGCGGCGAGACGGTCGCCACCCTGCCTGGCGAGGTGATCTGCGCCGGTGGCACCTTCTATACCTATGACGAGAAATATGCCGCCGACAGTAAGGCCACCACTCGGGTCGTGGCCGAGGTAAGCGATGAGATAGCACAGCAGATCCGCGCCTATGCGGTGAAGGTATTCGATGGCATGAAGCTCAGACATCTGTCGCGCATCGATTTCTTCCTCACGCCAGAGGGCGAGATCTTACTCAACGAGATCAACACCTTCCCGGGCCTGACGCCGATATCTATGTTCCCTAAGATGCTGACCAACCATGGCGATGACTTTAGCCAATACTTGAATGAAGCCATTCTGACCGGGCTTAATCGCTAAACCTAAAAGGTGAACGTTAGCCATCAAAAAAGGGAGCCTAGGCTCCCTTTTTTATTCGATGCAGTGCTCTAAAGCGCAGCACTTAGCCATTCATTTAGGCGTCTAGCAGCCTTGAAGTTGAGATCTCAATCTTGCGCGGCTTTAGGGCCTCGGGGATCTCACGCTGCAGATCGATATTGAGCAGGCCGTTTTCGAGGTCGGCTCCAATCACAGTCACATAGTCGGCCAGCTGGAAGGTGCGCTCGAAACCGCGCTCAGCAATACCCTGATACAGGTATTTGCGCTCGCTCTCCTGCTCCGCCTTGGTGCCTTTTACCACTAGCTTGTCGCCTTCGCTGGTGATATCTAATTCTTCCATCGCAAAGCCGGCCACCGCCATGGTGATGCGATAGCGATTCTCGCTCAGCAGCTCGATGTTGTATGGGGGATAACCCGAGTTACCCTTGTTCGATGCAGCATGCTCGGCAAGCTGGGCTAAACGATCGAATCCAATGGCACTACGGTATAGAGGGGTCAAATCATAATTACGCATAGGTATATCCTTGTATTAAGCAATATAGTGGTTAGTGGCCGACAATAATTCACACGATATGTTTCGAATAAATTGCGCCGCACCTTTTAGTGACATTACCGGGCAGCCCAAAGGCACTGCCATAACAAAATCAATATCTTGGGTAACATCAGGGGCCTCGATGAGCGCCCCATACTTACTATATGTGGCTAGCCATTTATGATTTCAAGGAAGAAATTTAAAAAAATTTTCCGGCGCCGTTTGAATGGACTTGTACACAAATTGATGACCCAGAATTTGAACCAGAGAATGAGCCAGCTAAATCCCCTCGTAAACTAGCTAGATCCGACTTAGATGAATGTGAAATCTCGGGCATAAAAAAGGCAGCCCTGAGGCTGCCCTTTGTGTCGCTTAATTCTGCTTATTGAGCAGTGATCTTACAACCTTCAACACTTTCAGAGTTTTCGTAAACGATATCGCCTACTGGGTTGTAGTCGGCCGCTACGATAGTGCCTGCATCCTTGAAGAAGGTGTACAGTACTTCGGCATCAACATAACCTGTTTGTACTGGGTTTAGCTTAGGATAGCCGTCACCACCTGCCGCGTTATAGCTAGGAACTGTCATGGTGTAAGAGCCAGTCGCGCTGTACTCTTTACCGTTAACTTCGCTGATAGCCACTGTCTTAGCCGCACAGTCAACAGTCATCTTAACGCCAGTGATCTGAGCGTAAGCGCCTGCACCAATCTGTAGGCTGGCCACTTCACCCAGGTAAGCACTAAGCTCTTCACCTGTCATAGTGCTTAGGGTCACCATGTTACCGAAAGGCTGTACGGTCAGTACGTCGCGGTAAGAGATGTCACCCGCTGCGATTGACGCACGAACACCACCAGAGTTCATCACGCCCACATCGGCCGCAACCTTGGTACGCTGCGCATCGGCGATCAGACGACCCAGGTTAGTCTGCATGAAACGTACATTTGCACGCTCACCGTCTAGCAAGCCATCGGTAGAAGCAATCACTTCGTCCAGTTGGCCTTGGCCACGCTCTTGGTAATAAGAAAGCATCTCTTTCAGTGCAGCATCTGCCTCGATGGCTTCACCTACCAGAACTTTAGTCTCGTTACCTTGCTCATCTTTTACTTTCTTCACTAGGTTAACAGGAACCAGCTTGTAGTTAGCCAGGTGCAGTTCACCATTGAAGTATTCGAAATCGGCGCGGCCAACATACTTACCCCACTCGTGGGCTTGCATGATGTAGGTGCCGTTTTGCTGATCAGGTGTACACTCGTCGCCCGGTGCGAAGTCAGCATATTCGCCGCCTTCCATACAAACTGGATTTTGTGAGTGACCACCGATCACAGCCTGAAGTTGGCCTTGCTCTAGTGCCTTAGCCAGAGCCACGTCGCCAGGCGCGTTGCTGCCGTGTTCACCGTTCGCATAGTGACCCATGTGAGTCGTTGCAAAGATAAGATCGGCTGCCTTAGCGTCTTTGATCTCTTTGATCACCTTAACGATCTCTTCTTTAGGATCGGTGAACTTAAGACCTGAGATAAATTCTGGGTTACCCAGCTTAGCCGTGTCTTCGGTGGTTAGACCGATAACAGCGATCTTGATGCCGTTAACATCGAATACCTTGTAGGCTTCGAAGTAGCGAGTGCCATCTTCGTTGTAGATGTTAGCCGCCAGCATAGGGAAGTTAGCGATAGAACGCTGTGAATCCAGTACCGCCAATGGATTATCAAATTCGTGGTTACCGACCGCCATAGCGTCATAACCGATATCGTTCATGCCAAGGAAATCTGGCAGTGCGTCTTGCAGATCAGACTCAGGTACACCTGTGTTAATATCACCACCAGAAAGTAGCAGAGTTTCGCCGCCATTGGCCGCCACTTCGGCGCGGATCTTTTCGATCAGCGTCTTACGTGCCGCCATACCATATTCGCCGTCTTTGTTTTCCCAGAAACGGCCATGGTTATCATTGGTGTGCAGTACGGTAAATTTGGTGCAAGCAGTGCCAGCTTCAGCACATGTTGTTGGCGCCTTGTCGTCATCGCTGCTGTTACAACCAGCAAGTGCTGCTAATACAGCGGTAGCGACTAATCCTTTTAAAAGCTTATTTGTCATTACATCAACCCCTAGATTATCTTTTTTATTAACCATCATAATTTTTGATAGCGAACGTCATAATCTCGCCGCGAAATATAATAGCAAACAATATCTAGTAAATGTGGCATTTTTATGAACAAACATAGGGCAAATGTTTATTTTAAAAGCGTTTTACGCCTTTCATTGTTTCACCAGCAGAACAAGGTAAAAATGAATTGCGAGGCCTATCGATAAATTAAAACGGCAATAGATATCGATTTCCCATCTATTTTATTAACTTGCACCTATTTTCTAAAAAATAAGGATACTCCCTTTAAAAAAACAAGCCCTAACATACCTAGATCACAAAACCGGTAAAAATTTCACACTAGATCAACTTCATCTAAAGCAGTAAAACGTAATACAGCACAAATCGATGATTTTTTTGTCGAAAAGGTCGCCATTTATGGGCAATTGTTAACCTATGGTTACGACAAAATGACCAGGCAGTGCCCGCCAATTGATTGACGTGATATCCTTCACACTCTTGAAAGCATAAAAAAGGGGCGCCAACTGGCGCCCCTCGCTTTTTTTAATAATCCTGTTCCAAATCAGGTAGGTAATCAGGCAGGTGAACAGACTCCTTATTCGCTCAGTCGCGCCTTAAGCCACTGACCTATCTCCTGAAGCTGATTTGGCAACACGCTATGACCCATAGGATAGGTATGCCACTCGCTAGAATAGCCCGCCTTGGAAATCAGATCATAGGCCGCGCGGCCAAGTGCCAAGGGAACCACCTCATCCTGCTCACCATGTTGTTGCAGCAGCGGGGTATTACGATTCGCCTCGTTTAGGTTATCGGGCATGACATGGCCCGTCGGCAGATAGCAAGATAGTGCCATGATCCCCGCCAGGCGCTGAGCAAATCGCAAACCGGTAAACAGGCTCATCACCCCCCCCTGGCTAAAACCGGCCAAGACTATCTTATTGCTCGGCACGCCAGAGGCGATCTGCTCCTCGATCAACGCGCTAATCGCCAGCTCTGAGGCCAAGACGCCAGCCATGTCGGCGCGATTGTCTACATCCATCCCCTTGATGTCATACCAGGCGGGCATCACATACCCCTGGTTGATGGTCACCGGCATGTTTGGCGCATGGGGAAAGATGAAACGCACGCCGAGGTCATCGGGCAGACCCAGAAGTGGCACCACAGGGGCAAAACCGGCGCCGGAATCGCCAAGGCCATGCAACCAGATCACGCAGGCGCGGCACTGGGATTGAGGTTCTATGGTGATCCGCTCTAACGGCTGTTGAGACATAGGGTTTCCTTTATTACTCTTCATTAGCTGTTTAGGTGCGGCCGATCATATCAGGAAGCCTAAGTTCACCCAACTATAGTCAGCCCAACTATTCGATAAAGTCGAATAAAAAATGCCAGTTTTCGCGTTTTTTATCCGCTTAGTCGACTGTTACACTGCACTTAATGAGTTAGATAAGCGAGGCAGACACAGATGGGATTACTTCAAGGTGGCCAATGGGTCGATAAATGGTATGACACAGACAAGAGCAAGGGTACGTTTGTAAGGGAAGACGCTGCCTTTCGCCGCTGGATAAAGGCACCGACAGAAGATGAGCCTGAGCCCGAGTTTAAAGCCGAGTCGGGTCGCTACCATCTCTATGTCTCTCTCGCCTGTCCCTGGGCGCACAGAACCCTTATCTTTCGCGAGCTGAAATCGTTGCAGGCCCATATCGGCGTCACCGTCGTTGAGCCCCATATGCTGAGCAACGGCTGGGAGTTTAGTGGCCCCAAGCAGAGCGAGATCGCCCAGCATATAGAGGGCAGTGAGATCGACAGGCTCAACGGTAAAGATTATCTCTATCAGATCTACCAACTGGCCAAGCCAGACTATAGCGGTCGGGTGACTGTACCTGTGCTGTGGGACAAGCAGCGCCGCACCATAGTCAGCAACGAGTCGGCGGAGATCATCCGCATGTTTAATAGCGCCTTTAACGAGATCACCGGCAATTATCTCGACTTCTACCCCGCCGCCCATAGTGAGGAGATAGACGAGATCAATCACTGGGTCTACAACAAGATCAATAATGGTGTGTACAAAGCAGGTTTTGCCACCACACAGGCGGCCTATGAGCAGGCTTTCGATGAACTGTTTGACGCCTTAGATAGCTTAGAGACACGTCTTAGCCAGCAGCGCTATCTGGTGGGTGACCAAATTACCGAAGCCGACTGGCGCTTGTTTACCACACTCGTGCGCTTTGACGCCGTCTATGTAGGGCACTTCAAGACCAATCGCAATCGCATCACGGACATGCCCGCAATCCAAGCCTACCTGAAGGAGTTATACCAACACCCTGGTGTTGCCAAGACGGTCAACTTTGAGCATATCAAGCAGCACTACTACTTCAGCCATGGCCAGATCAACCCGACGCGCGTGGTTCCCAAGGGCCCCAGGTTAGATCTCGACTCGCCCCACGGCCGTGACTAGCTTAGCCAAAACTAGCCGTGCTTAGACCCGACTTGCTTAGACCCGACTTGCTTAGACCCGACTTGCTTAGACGCAACTTGCTTATTCGCCACTAGCTTATTCGCCACTAGCTTATTCGCCACAATTATGGCCGTTAACAGGCGGCATCGGCAGCAACTGATGAAGTAGAAATCAATCTTGCCTAGGCGATATCGATACCGAGACTCTCGGCGATATCACCTAGCTGATTTGCATCGTCTAAGCTAAGGTGCCAACGCACCGCGCCCGCATCGGCCACCATGATGTTGCCCGCGCTGAGCAGGCGTAGATCATCGGCCATGGCAAAGAGGCTGACACCTTTGGTGAGTTTTACCAGCACCTCTTGGGGCGAGACGATTATCCGCCCCCCTGAAAATTCAATGACCACAGCTTACTTCCCCGTTAGATATGCAAAGACCCAGGAAAGCCCGGGTCTCTATGGTTATTCAGGTACTCGCCACTAGTCTAGTGGTCGTGACCATTCTAGTGGTGGTGACCGCCGACGCCATGGGCGTGACCGTGGGCGATCTCTTCTGCAGTCGCCTCGCGCGCGTCGACAACCTCAAGATCGAAAGTCAGCTCGCGGCCAGCCAGTGGATGGTTGATATCCACGGTCGCCATAAACTTGCCCACCTTGAGTACTGTCACCTGGCGCTGGCCCTGGTCAGTGCTGATGATGGCGCGCATACCAGGCTTCCACACTTTTGCGCCTTGCAGATGCTTAATAGACACGCGCTGCTCGCCGTTTTCGTTACGCACGCCATAGGTTTCTTCCGGTGGCAGGGTCACAGAAAACTTCTCACCCACAGCCTTACCTTCCATCGCCTTCTCGACGCCAGGCATCATGTTGTCATGCCCATGTAAGTAGGCAATAGGATCTAATCCTTCGTTGGTTTCGAGCACTTCACCTGCTTCATCGCGTAAGGTGTAGTTAAACTGCACGACCATATCGTCTTTAATGCTCATCAAGCGTCCTTAGTTAGTCTCTTTTCATCAAGTGGGCGAAGCTTAGCAAAACTTCCTCCGAGGCGCTACGCCTGTTATGCCTTGGCGCCCGGCACTATGGCCAGATGCTCTATCTCGCTTAAGATGGCGTGATTCTTAAGCGCCAGCTGACAGACGCCGCTGCGGATCTGATGCTGAGCCGAGCAGTCGACGCTCCACTGGCGCAGCAGATAACCGGCTAAGGCGGCGCGGCAACTGAGCACCAATTCCCCCTCGCTCATCTGATAGTCCAGCGCAATCGCCTCGGGATGCTTCAGGCTGGGATGGGGGATCAACACCAGAGAAACCAACTTCTGCCAGTAGCCATCCTTATCTTGCAGCTCATGGTCGAAAGGCTCGGTGGCGCTCTGGCTTACCGCCTTAAAACGGGTCACCACAAAGTCGGTAAACACCTGATGGGTGCGATCGAAACAGCGCACATGCCAGCGCTGTCCGTTATTCACCAGGGTGTGCGGCACCAGCTCTCTTTGAGTTTCCCCCGATGACACGGACACATAGGTCACGGCGATCGCCTGCTTATGGGCGATAGCGCGCATCACGGCGGCGATAATATTGGTATCGGGATGAATAAGCTGCACCGCATCCAGACAGACACTACTTGGCGTCACCGGATGGGATAGCCCATCGCCGAAACCATTGGCCAATCCATGGAGGATCGCCTCGGGATCATGGTCAAACAGGGGGGTAAACTCGGCGCGCCTATGGTAACGCTTGGTCTGATGCACCAACTCCAAGTTGTGGGGCGCCAGCTCGCGATAGCTGGCGAAATCCCGGGTCGCCGCCGCCAGGCCTGTGGCGAATTTGGCGATCAAGTCCTGGCGCGATACCTGGCCAAAATACTGCAAACTAAAGTCGATAAACGCCAGACGTTGCCGCTGGGCAAAGGACAAACTCTCCATCGCATCCATATTACTACCTTTTATTGCCACTCGTCATACCAATCACGGTAAGTAAGTGATCAGAAATAGCGCAGAAAAAACAGCCGAGAACAAGGCAGAATTTTTTGATAAGTAGTTATTCTACAATCAAAAATAATAACACCGTTATCGGACGTTTTAACAAGCTAGCATGACCAGTTATTTACTACGATTGGTATAAAATGCTGTCATTAAGAAATGGCCGAGCAAATTGCCCGGCCAACGTCTTAAGCTAATGTAAATTTTATCGAGATGCAATCATAATGGTTAGCACTATTTGATGCCCAGGGCACTGAAGGTCTCATCGCTTGGAAATCCGTCGGCCACCAGACCAACACTGCGCTGAAAAGCCTGCAGGCCGGCGCGGGAGTTGACTCCAAGCACGCCATCAGGCTTACCCACCTCATAGCCCTTCTCGTTGAGTTTGGCCTGCAACTGCTTAAGCTTGTCGCGGCTAATGTTGTCATGTTTCGGCGGCGCCACATGCAGGCGAGCCCCACCATTGATGCGATCGGCCAGATGCCCGACGGCGATGGCGTAAAACTCTGAGCGGTTCCAGCGCATGATCACATCGAAGTTGCCATAACCTAAGAATGCCGGCCCAGTATGCCCAGCCGGAAGATAGAGTGCGGCTTGCATGTCGGGAGTCGACAGCGCGTGGCCGTTGGCCTGAGTGATCCCCAAACCGGCCCAGGTGGTTAAACTTTGTTTATCGTTACGGCCAAGGTGGCGAAAATCATAATCCTTTGGCAGGGAGACCTCGCGGCCCCAGCGCTCGTTGCGCATCCAACCCAGATTATTCAAGAAGTTAGCCGCCGACGACAGGGCGTCCTCAGTGCTGTTAAACAGATCGGCCTTGCCGTCACCGTCGGCGTCCACCGCATACTTGGCATAGGCCGAGGGCATAAATTGAGTGTGCCCCATGGCGCCGGCCCAAGAGCCTTGCATCTGGGCATTATCAAATTGGTAGGCCTCTTTGAGCTTCAATGCCTGAATCAATTCACCGGTAAAATAGTCGCTACGTCTCGGATCGCAAGCAAGGGTTGTCAGCGAGTCAATCACCGGCATCTTGCCTTTATAGGAGCCGAAATTGGTCTCAAGTCCCCAGAAGGCCACCAGATACTGAGGCGGAATGCCATATTCTTGCTGCAACTTATGCAGCAGCGGGCCATGCAGCTTAAGCAGACGCCTCCCCTCCTGAACCCGCCAGTCGGTAACCCGCTTGGAGAAATAGTTGTCGAAGGTCTGACTAAATTCCGGCTGCTTCTTATCCAACTCAATCACCCTGGTCACAAACTTCACCTGACCCAGACCCTCTTCTACCGTCTTGCTCGACACTCCGGCGGCGAGTGCCTTCTGTTTGAGTGCACTGACACAGGTATCGAAATCTTGGGCGAGCACGCTAAGGCTTGGCAAGCCGGTTGCCAGGATCAGGGATGCAAAGGTGAGCAATTTTTTCAAAATAGAGACTCCAAGAGAAAACGGCTAAAAAAATAAGAAACTTAATGATCTGCAGCCGGTGAGAAACCAGACCTTCCCCAGACATGATAACGACTCGAGGCACTTATACTAAATGATTTATGATTAATTATTCGAACTAAGACCAGTTTGTCCCATGAGCGAATAAATAGTGGGCTAATCACTTCACCTAGCGCTTGGCTCGTTAGCCACATCGCGTATAATGGGCTCGATTTTACTCACTCTAAGAGAACTCACATGACAGACACTCAAATGACAGACAATAGTCCCGTTTTAGCAAGCTTTATCGACAACGTAAAAGAGCAGCAAGCCGTTTGGGGCCTGCAAGATGAAACCGGCGAAGGTTGGGTCGTGTGTGACTCGTCAGAATATGAAGAGACGGATGTGATGCCACTATGGTCTAGCGAAGCACAGGCCAAGGTACACTGCACTGAAGAATGGCAGGATTATCAGCCAGCTCCCATTCCACTGGAAGAGCTGCTGGAATATTGGATTCAAGACCTGCACGATGACGGCGTATTAGTGGGTATCGACTGGGTCGCCGAGCAGGAATGCCTGGAGCTCGACCCTATCACACTGGCCAAGAGCCTGGTCGACATAGAGCAAGAGTAAGCCCTGAGGTTGCGCTGTAATATGCGCTTAAGCCAGTTAGCAGACAGGGGATAGCCCTTGTCTGCAAGCCTGCCCCTGGTCGACATCCCCTTCGACAGACGCCACACCTGCTGGTTCTGTGCCGAGCCCTGTGCTCATCAGTTTGACTATCACGCCTTGGGCCATTGCCCTCACCCCTCGTTAGCGGTTCCCGCCTGTAAAGAATGCCTGCAGATCGCCGAAAAGGCCCCGCTCAGCTCCATCTGGGACTGCCACAGCGCAGTTAAAGACGAGTTAATGCGCCGCTACGCTAAACACTTGGCCATAGGCGAAAACTGGACCCAAGAGGAGCTCGAAGAGTCGTACTTTAGCTGTAAGGTGTTCGAAGGCTTTAAGAAGAGCGCCTGGTTTATGTATCAAGTCGCCAAAGCGCGGGTGAGCGTTGCGCCCTGGCCCCTCAGCCTCAAGGGGATCCCACTCGACGTCGCAGGTTTTGGCGGCGGTTTTGAGTTCGATGGCGTGCAATTTTCCTCTGTGGCCAAGGCAGTCGAACATTACGCCAAGATGCTGGGGTTGGATAAGGCCTTCCTGCATCAATTGCTGGCTGCCGTCGGCCGCGACCGTTTCGGTTACGCGGTGCGCATCGCCAGGATCAATATCGTCTCCACCGCCGTGGTCAAACGTCAGGTACTGCGAGATATCCTTGCCGAGCAGGCACTCGACCATGATTCGTTAGACAATAGCTAGTCGTTAGCTAATTGTTGGCTAATAGTACTGAAAGTCTTACGTTTAATTTACCTGCTCGGGCAACTGAGTACGTAGACGCTCCTGCACCACATCCACCAGCAGATCCGGCTGGAATTTTGAGATAAAGCGATCGCATCCTACCTTCTCCACCATGGCATTGTTAAAGCTGCCACTCAGTGAGGTGTTGAGGGTAATAAAGAGATTGGCCATACGCTTGTCGTTGCGCACCTCATAGGTGAGGCGATAGCCGTCCATCTCGGGCATCTCGGCGTCGGTGATCAGCATGAGTATCTCTTGGTTGATATCGCGGCCCTCATCGCACCAGCGCTTCAACAGCTTAAGCGCCTGCAGGCCATCGGAGGTCTCGATCACCTCGATACCCAGGGGCGCTAGCGTGTCTTTCACCTGACGGCGAGCCGTGGCCGAGTCATCGGCGATCAAGATCTTGCGCCCTATCATCTTGCCCACCAAGGCCTCATCCAACACCCCATCTGATATGGCGATATCATAGTGAACGATTTCCGCCAGCACCTTCTCCACATCGATAATGGAGACCAGGCGCGTCGCACCATCCACCTCCACCTTAGTGATGGCGGTCAGATAGTTGTGACTGCCGGTGCTCTTTGGCGGCGGCATGATGTCGCTCCAGGTCATATTGATGATATGGTCGACCTTGCCCACCATAAAGCCCTGCACGCTGCGGTTATATTCGGTGATGATAAGGTTAGCTTCCTGATCGCTATTCATGGGCTGAAAGCCGATAGCGGCGCGAAGATCGATGACGGGGATCGAGGTGCCACGAATGTTGGCGACCCCCTTTATGCTAGGATGGCTACCGGGCAAGGCGCTCAGTTTAGGCAGCTTGACCACCTCTTTGACCTTAAACACATTGATCGCAAAAAGCTGCGTCGCATTGATACGAAACAGCAGCAGCTCGAGACGGTTTTCGCCAACCAACTGGGTACGCTGATCGACACTCTCTAGCACTTTAGCCATACAATTCTCACTACGTCATGATGTGATGGACGCGATACGCCATTAATTATAGCCATGATCCCCGGATTTCGAGCCAACATCAAGACCCAGAGATCACAGCTTTAACATTTAGCCATTATTCAGGGCAACGGGTGCCACCGGCACGATGCGAGAGCCATTCTTCACCACTATATCCATGATTTTTAAATGTAACTCTTCCGATGCCAACTGGAAGGTGGGAAAACTCTTAGTGCCGATATAGGCCAGCACATTAACCTGTAGACCATGGAGACCGAAGCCCTTAAAGGTGACCCTGAGGGGCTCTTTGAGCACCAGCTCATGCTCTTCGAGCATGGCTTTAATCTCGGCGACAATCGCCTTGAGCTGCTCCGAGGTGGTCACTGCATAATCGAGGCGAATATCCGCCTTGAAACGGATCTTCTCGCGCTGGGAGATGTTTTCGATCTCCATCTCCACTAACTTGGCGTTGGGCACATGAATAAGCGTCCTGTCCAGGGTGCGGATCTGAGTGCAGCGCAGGCCAATCTCCTCGACCGTGCCGCTGATACTACCAAATTTACATAGGTTGCCTACCTTAATCGGCGCCGCCGAATAGAGGGTAATTGTGCCGATAAAGTTCTCAATCGACTGCTTGGAGGCGAGCGCGATGGCGATGCCCCCTATGCCCATACCGGCGATGATGGCGCTGGCGTTAAAGCCCAGGTGTTCTAGCCATAACAGCACCGCCATGATCACGAAGATCACCCGCAGGAAATTAGTCAGCGGCCTGAGCAGGGAGGCGGCCTGATCTTTACCCTGCTCTTTCCAGCGTTTCTTCAGGCCCTGCTGGAAGATCCCCATGGCGCTCCAGCCAAACCAGATGATGGCCGACACCAACAGAAAGCCGGTATCTATCATCTCAATTGCCGCCGGTGAGATGCTGCTGTGAGACACCCAGGCTCTGACCAATAGCACGGCCGCCAGCAAACGCAGTGGCCCGGCGACGATATAGGCCAGCTCCTCTTTAAGCTCATATTGGGTTAGCAAGATCACGCGCTTGATGATCCAGGTAATGGGCACCATCACCAGAAATGCGGTGATCAGATACGCCAGCAGCAGGCTCCATTCCCACAGGTTGACATTAAACCAGCGTCCGTCGGGGATATGATTAACAAACCATTCTGCCACAGGCCCATAGCCCAGATTTTGATAGAGCTGAGGCACCTTGGCCACGGTGGCATTAGAGACTTTCCAAATAGTGCCGCCTTCACTGGGCACCCGCTGTAGATAGAGGGCTATCTGATCGCTTTGCAGCGCTACCCGACCAAAGAGATCCCGATAGGCGGGAAGCTGATCGTTATCCTGCCCAAGTGGAGTATCGTTAAGCTGTCCCAGGTCGAGCCAGAGATTACGCTCTATGATCAGCTGCAGCTGCTTGGCATATTCGGCTCCTTTCTTTGCCGACATCCCCTCGGGCAGGTAGCGCAGATCCAGATATTCTGCCGCCTTCTCATAATCCTGCTCATAAGCCGCCGCCATAAAGCCTTCTACCGTGCCCCTAGGGGTATCACGCTGCAGGATATCCTTGTAATCATAGTGCTCAACCGAGCGCACAAATTGGCTCTGGCTGCTATCGGCGGTAGCATCACTTAAGGCTCCTACCAGACTATTTGGCGCCGCGCTCCAGGCGCTGCCGACAAACAAGCTCATCACCAACATAAACTGCCAAACAACAAAGCGCATCCCAGTCCCCTTAATTGTTAACAAGCGCCTAGAAATATTAGCATTTATTCCTAAATTGCACAGTAGAAAGCTAAGCAGGAATGGGCCTTTTCATCGCCATGGGCGAGCTAAAAGCGACAGAATTGATTAAATATTGACAAGTTCGCATCCAAGCTTATAATGCCTACCTTCTGCAGTACCCTGCTGTTAGTTTTTCTGCCTACAAGTTTTGCATCGCTAGACTCTAAGTCATTACATAGTCATCGCTTCAACAACTCGCAGTTATCTCGTCACACTATTGTCATTTATTAATGATTTACTGTGTCCAATCCGGTGAAAAGCCCCCATTTAGGGCCCAAGTAACGGCTTTCTCGAGGCAGATCACTTGATTATTTAAATTAGGCTGGGTAGTCTCAGGAAGGATTTAATTCATCTTTCGCAACAGCTAAGGATCTATTATTTGTTAAATTTTTACTGCCACAAGGCAGTCACAGTAATAAGGAGTATGGCCTATGTCGTACAAAGTTAACGGTCATGAGATCACGGTAAACTTCCCGGTGGACTCAATTTCAGTCAACAAATCATCTATCGCTTTTACCGATAGTCTTGGAAAAAACAAACAAACATTTGCTAAGCGCACCGACGCCCTGCAATTTATGAAATGGTTGCTCTCAAGCAACAAATAACCCCCACGCTATTCGATACACCTCCTCTCACACGTATCGAAGGTTGCCCAGGCAACAAGTAGGATTGACCCCATTCGTCAACGACTCAGCAGGTAACATTTGGCTCAGGTTGTACCCCTTTCACAGGTACCGACCTGGCCAAATGACATTTATCTCTCTAGCTCACCGAATTTTCGCCTATACCTTGGCAGCATAGATTGATTACCCAGCAGGCCCCCTTGGTGTAGATAGAGCACGGGCACATCTAACCCCTGTTGCCAGAGATGCTTGAGGCAGAGCCAGCCAAGAGGATCGTAGAGTAGCTCAAACGCTATTCCCGTCGACTTGAGTTCATGCCACATCTGATAAAACTCAGGATACAGCTTGCCAAAGTGATAACGCTTGGCTGACGGGACAATCTGGGGATGCAGCGCTGCATCCTGCTCAAGCTCTAAAAATTGCGTCCTAAGATAATCATCGCCCCCCACCACGGCGCAGGTCATGACGTTAATGCTGGGATCTAGGGTTAAGAACTGTTTTTGCAGATAGAGTGCGGTGGTGCCTGTGCCCGATGGCAGAAACACCACTAGCTCACTAATATGCTCTGCACTTTTCCAACTAACAATCTCCTCGGCAAGCTGGGCCACGCCTGGCTCGGCAAAGGCGCAGCGCCCCCCTTCTGGCACAAACAGCTGCTCATCGCTGCCCGTCAACACCCTTTGCCTTATATAAGCTTCGCTATCCAATCCATCTCGATCCGTCTTTCTTGAGAGATCTATGATGTTGGCGCCGTTGTCTAACGCGGCGAGGTAGTTGCCGCAGGGGTGCTCCGTCAGATAACCGGGGAGATGGTCCACGTAGAAATCCAGCTGCCACCCCTTGAGCTTAGCCAGGGCCGAAAGCGAATAGAGGGAGTTGGCCTGAGGCGAGCCATAGCCAATCAGTTGCCTCACAGAGGGAAAGTCGTTCTCGAGAAAATAGGCGAACTTGCGCGCCTTATTACCGGAAAACTCAGGATGCAGCAGATCGTCGCGCTTCACATAGACCTGGTGCTCCCCAAGGTAGACGCTCTCTACGGGCGTGTGGCTAAGCTTCATATTATCGAGCCTGAATGAAATGACGCGCCAGAGTGTACACCCTTTAACGGCAAATGCGTAATTTGACCGACTTTTGGCATATTATGTCAACACCCCAGAATCATACCAACACAATAATCAATAAAAACATACAGATATAATATGGCATGGTTTTCGCTTATCCCTTGGTAGATCCAATTTAAGGCCTATGTCTTAACAACGATAAAAGCACTACAACAAGGAGCTCTTCATGGCACTACTGCGCTTACTCTTTAATATTGCATGGTTTATTTTAGGCGGCTTCGTGATGGGGCTGGCCTGGTGGCTCGCGGGCCTGCTCTGCTTCATCAGCATCATAGGTATCCCCTTCGGCCGCGCCTGTTTCGTTATCGGTGAGATGGCCTTCTGGCCCTTTGGTCAGCAAAACGTCAATCGCCGCGCGCTGCAAGGGGTCGATGATATCGGTACTGGCCCGCTCGGCATGGTAGGTAACATAGTCTGGTTCCTGCTATTTGGGATCTGGCTCGCCATCGGCCATATCACCCACGCGCTGGCCTGTTTCATCACCATCATAGGGATCCCTTTTGGTATTCAGCATCTGAAACTGGCGCTGCTGAGTCTGACCCCTATAGGTCAAACGATCACGGCCAAGGCTTAAGAGCCTTAAAGGCTTGATTTAGGGGCTGGAGGGGAGTTCGCGAACGTCGACAGCAGAAGCGAATCAGGATTACTACGGGACGGCGAACTAGAGGCTTTGCAGGTAATCTTTGAGGATCTGCTCGACTTGGATACGGGCCAGGCCGGCGTTATAGATCTCTCTCCACCTGCGCCCCTCAGGGGTGTTTCTAAAGGCGATATAGAGCTGTTTCGACTCCAGCAACTGCTTGTTAAATTGCAGCCTGCTCTTGAGTTCGGTCAAGTGTGGCTGCTCGATGAGAAACTGATAGACATAGAGATCCATGACGGCGCCCTGCACCCGGCCGGTAGCCACCTTGCGGATATTGTGTTCATCTGAGCTCACAAGCTCTACCGGCTGAGCACCAATGGCAATCATCTCATCGAGCGCCTGGGTATTTACATAGTCTCTGACCACGCCCAAGGTGTAGGCATTGAGATCCTGCACCCTCGACCAGGTAATGGGGTGCTGGCTCTGCTCCAAGATCCCCAGAGGACTCTGTCCCATGGAGTCGGAGAAGATGAATTTATCGGTTGGGTGATGATATTCGGGGAAATAGCCCTGATAGCCAGAATCGTCCCGGGTCACCACTCGCACTGTGCGACTCCAGGGGAAATAGTCCACCTGAAGCTCATGACCCATGGCGGCAAGTGCGGCTCTGGCCACCACCACACAGGCGCCGCCCTCCTTGAGAGTTGGCCCCGAATAGGGTGGCCAATTTAATGAGGACAGCTTGAGGGTCTCGGCCTTCGGGGCCGAAGCAACACACAACAAGGTAACGATGAAGATGGAAACAAGCAGAAAATGGAAGCGTCGTAGCGCCCCTGGCCATAGCTTTACTGGCATTAGCGGTGCTGGCAATAGCGGCGTAGAGAGCAAGGCCTGCCTATTAGCGTTATTTATGCTTAAGTTAAAGCCGCCTGGTCTAATCAACACCCTACCCCCAAGTCACTGTTTTGCCACACTCCATCGCGTCATGAATGTCCTTTTGTTACACATTTTCACTGGCATGGATAAACAAGATGATGCAATACAAGTATAGGAGAGAAGGTCAAATGAGGTATTTATGCTGAGAAAAACCTTGATCACCGTCATCGGCGGCGCACTTTGCCTACTCGGGTTGGCACTGGTTATCTTGCCAGGCCCGGCCTGGTTACTGCTGCCCATAGGACTTGCAGTATTAAGCCTGGAGTACCACTGGGCCAGAGGCTGGCTAAAGAAGAGCCAGAAACAGATGACCCGCAGCGCCGCCTGGCTAGACGCCAAGGTGCGCGATTGGCGTTACAGCCGCTAATACGCGGCTTATATGCTCCAATAGGGCTTATTTCCCACCAATGTTGGCTTGGGCGCTAAGGCGTCTTATGCCAATAAAGAGTGGCAAGCCAACAAAAAGTTAAGCCAGCACAAAGAGTTAAGCCAGCACAAAGAGTTAGGCTAGCACTAAGAGCTCAGGCCCGCTGCTCTTGTGGGTAAGCACGTTGAGCCGCTCCAGAATCGCCAGCAACACCCCTTGCCTGCGCATATTTTCCAATACGCCGCGGCTGAAGCGCTCCAAGCGGCTCATGGCGGTTAACAGCAAGCGGCACTGATAGAAGCTCGCCTCGCGGATATAATCTGGCTTATCGACCAGATGGGCATTTTGGTACCACTCCTGCCAGTTGAGGGTATCGAGTAACAATCCCTGCTGAGCAAGCTGCTCGACAAAGCCCTGCATCGTCAGCTGACTGCTGGCCTGATCGCCACGGGCAAACTGCGTGGCATATTGAGAATAGAGATTTGCTATCTGCAAAGATATTACACTTTTCATATCGCACTCCTTAGTCCCAAGGGCAGGTTGCCCTTAGCGGCCCCCATTGCCCTAACGCCTTTCGCCTTACTTTTTCGGCGTTTACCTGACTTCACATCGAATAGAACGCTTGCTGAGTCTTATAAGAAGACATTCGCTAAGCCTCTTGCCTAGAGAATTTGCATACTCCGTACCACAGCTTATCTAGGAGGCTAATAGCCTGGTGCGCCCGGCGCTTTATCAATGACTTAACTCCAGGTTAATGAGAAGATGCTGAATACAAGCTGAACATGGCTAAGGTCCTGACTGGCTAGACATTAACAGAGCGAGACCATATGCTAGCTGAGAACGCAATGATTGCGCTGGAGAATTCAGATGAAGAAATACACTACAGGCGTTAGCCTTATCCTACTGGGACTGTCTATCGGTTTTTCGCCGCTAACCCTGGCCAAAAACGATAAGCATGAACACGGTGCCAAGGCCCATAACGAAAAGAGCCTGCCACCAGGACTGCAGAAGAAGGTAGCCCGCGGCGAGCCGCTACCACCGGGCTGGCAGAAGAAACTTCACAAGGGCGATTACCTGTCTGATGACTATTATGATCGCGGCAAGATCCATGTGCCTATCGACCGTGACGGCAACATCACCATAGATATCGATGGCACCTTTATTAAACTGCACGACAAGACACGTCGTATCCTAGACATTATTAACGACTAGCTATTATTAAGAACTAGCTTTCACCTAATACTGGTCATTTTAAAAAAGCGAGCTCAACGGCTCGCTTTTTAAATATAAAAATATCGGCTTTAACGACTGGCCTGTGCTTGGTAGAGGTTAAACTCCTCCAGGATCAAGCTGGTAAAGAGCCGGCCGGCGCGCCCTAAGGGGCGCTCCATGGTCGATACCAACTGAGGGGTAAAGCTGTAACGACTGCCACCGAGAAAATCCAGTTCCTGTAACTCACCGCTGGCCAGCTCTTCTTGAATCAAAAAGTCAGGCATCCAGCCAAAGCCCAGTCCCATCAGCAGGGCATTCTTCTTCATGATAAAGCCTGACAGGTAAAACACCTTGTCACCGCCAAATTGCAGCTCATCGCTGTGGATCTTGCCGGGGGAAGAATCTTCGATGGTCAGCTCCACATGCTGCAGCAACTCAAACAGGCTGAGTTCCTTCGCCTTAGCTAAGGGGTGTGAGCGACTCACCACCAGTATGCTGTTGATGTCGGGTAGTGGCTGCGGCCGATAGTTGGGCCCGGTACGATAGTCTTTCACCAACATGAGATCGGCATTATCCCGCTCGAACCTGTGTTGTACCCCGCCGAGAAACTCCATGTTGAGCTGGATCTTGGTAGGGATCTTATGCTCAGACACCCGCTTCAGCGCCCGCATGATGGGCTCCATGGGCAGGGAACCGTCCACCACAAGTTCGAGTTTAGGCTCCCAGCCTTCGCTGAAACGGCTGGCTAAATGTTCAATGTTGCCAAGGTATTGCAGCAAGCGTTTGCCTTCGGCGAGGATCACCTTACCCTCTGGGGTTAATTCGGCGCGATACTGATCCCGACAAAAAAGCTTTACACCCAGGTGCTGTTCCAGCTTCTTTACCTGATAGCTCACCGCCGACTGCGCCTTGTGCAATCGCTCGGCAGCCTTGGAGAAACTGCCCTCTTCAACCAGAATCGACAACACCCTAAAGGCTTCCACATCGATCTTCATCTCACTTCCTCGGCGTAAACAAATGACAACCATCTAAAATTTAGATTGAGTTAAGCTATTTATTATTCTTTTTTTTGTTCATGCCAGCAACTAAATTGTTATTTAGATCACATAAACATAAGTGTGCCCGCTAAAGCACCCAAGGAAAGAAGCCATGCCATTTTATGTAAGACAGGGGGAGATCCCCCATAAACGCCACATCACCTTCAAGAAAGAGAACGGTGAACTCTATCGGGAAGAACTCTTCTCCACCCATGGCTTCTCCAACATCTACTCCAACAAGTATCACCACAACATGCCAACCAAGGCATTAGAGGTGAGCCCGTTCGAGGTCAATCACGGCCAAACCTGGCAAGACACCTTGATTCAGAACTATAAGTTGGACGCTAAGCAGGCCGACCGCGAGGGTAACTTCTACTCGGCGCGCAACAAGATCTTCTTTAATAACGACGTGGCCATGTATAGCGCCAAGGTCACCGAGGCGACCGAAGAGTTTTACCGCAACGCCTACGCCGACGAGGTGATCTTCGTCCACGAAGGCCAGGGCAAGCTCTACAGCGAATATGGTGTGCTAGAGGTGAAAAAGTGGGACTACCTGGTTATCCCGCGCGGCACCACCTATCAGCTTAAGTTTGACGATTACAGCCAGGTTCGCCTATTTGTTATCGAAGCCTTCTCAATGGTTGAAGTGCCTAAGCATTTTAGAAACGAGTACGGACAACTTTTGGAGTCTGCTCCTTACTGTGAGCGCGACATCCGCGTTCCTAGCCTGCAAGAAGCCGTGGTCGAGAAAGGCGCCTTCCCTCTGGTCTGTAAATTTGGTGACAAGTATCAGCTGACACAGCTTGAGTGGCATCCCTTCGATCTCGTGGGCTGGGACGGCTGTGTCTATCCTTGGGCTTTCAACATTCAGGATTACGCCCCTAAAGTGGGTCAGATCCACCTGCCGCCGTCGGATCATCTGGTGTTTACCGCCCACAACTTCGTTATCTGTAACTTTGTGCCGCGCCCGTACGACTTCCATCCGCAGTCTATCCCGGCGCCTTACTACCACAACAATATCGACAGCGACGAAGTGCTCTACTATGTGGACGGCGACTTCATGAGCCGCACCGGCATCGAGGCCGGCTACATGACGCTGCATCAGAAAGGGGTACCACACGGACCACAACCAGGCCGCACCGAGGCTTCGGTTGGCAAGAAAGAGACCTATGAATACGCAGTGATGGTCGACACCTTCGCCCCACTGCAGCTAACCCAACATGTACAAGGTTGCATGAGTAAAGACTACAACCGCTCTTGGTTAGAAGACTAATACCGTTCGGTACACACCGAATCACAATGAATAGCCAGACAAGTCACCAAAGAGTGACTGTGGTTGTAACAAATTGAACGAGGATACTCACATGGCAAGCGAACAAAATCCACTGGGATTACTGGGCATCGAATTTACCGAGTTTTGCACCCCAGATCTCGACTTTATGCACAAGGTCTTCATCGACTTTGGTTTCTCTAAGCTAAAGAAGCATAAGCAAAAAGATATCGTTTACTACAAACAAAACGACATCAACTTTCTGCTAAACAACGAGAAGAGCGGCTTCTCTGCCGAGTTTGCCAAGAAGCACGGCGCTGCCATCAGCTCTATGGGCTGGCGCGTAGAAGATGCCAAATTCGCCTTCGAGGGTGCGGTTGCCCGTGGCGCCAAGCCTGCAAGTGACGAGGTAAAAGACCTGCCCTACCCGGCCATCTACGGCATCGGCGATAGCCTGATCTACTTTATCGACACCTTCGGCGCGGACAACAACATCTACGCCACCGACTTTGTCGATCTTGAAAACCCAGAAATCGTACAAGAGAAAGGCTTTATCGAAGTCGACCACCTGACCAACAACGTCTACAAAGGCACCATGGAGCATTGGTCAAACTTCTACAAAGATATCTTCGGCTTTACCGAGGTGCGCTACTTCGACATCAAGGGTTCGCAGACGGCTCTGATCTCTTATGCCCTTCGCTCTCCCGATGGCAGCTTCTGTATCCCAATCAACGAAGGTAAAGGCGATGACAGAAACCAGATCGACGAATATCTGAGAGAATATGACGGCCCAGGCGTGCAGCATCTAGCGTTCCGTAGCCGCGACATCGTAGCCTCACTGGATGCGATGGAAGGTAGCTCGATTCAGACCCTGGATATCATCCCTGAATACTACGACACCATCTTCGACAAGCTGCCACAGGTAACCGAAGACAGAGAGCGCATCAAGCATCACCAGATCCTGGTGGACGGTGACGAGGACGGCTATCTGCTACAGATCTTCACCAAGAACCTGTTTGGTCCTATCTTCATCGAGATCATCCAGCGTAAGAACAACCTGGGCTTCGGCGAAGGTAACTTCAAGGCGCTGTTCGAATCTATTGAGCGTGACCAGGTGCGTCGCGGCGTACTCTAAACACTGGCTCATATAGAGCAGTGTGATACTAAAAACCAGCCTCATCGGCTGGTTTTTTTTGCTTTGCAGCGAGGCGATAAATCACTACACTAGCCTGCCTAGCCACTCATTCATCGCACCACAAGATGTCAGATCATATTCTTATTGCCGTTTTTCTGCCCACCTTCTTCTTCGTCTCCATCACACCCGGGATGTGCATGACGCTGGCGATGACCCTCGGCATGAGCATAGGGGTGCGCCGCACCCTGTGGATGATGATAGGTGAGCTGGCCGGGGTGGCCCTGGTGGCGGTTGCCGCCGTGATGGGAGTCGCCGCCATGATGCTAAATTATCCGCAGATCTTCGAGGTGCTCAAGTGGGTCGGCGGCGCCTATCTTGGCTATATCGGCATACAGATGTGGCGCGCCAAGGGCAAGATGGCTAGCCTGGACAATCAGAGCACACAGATCAGCAATCAGGCCTTGATCTCACAGGGCTTTGTCACCGCCATCGCTAACCCCAAGGGTTGGGCCTTTATGATCTCTCTGCTGCCCCCCTTCATCGATGTCGAGCGCGCCGTGGCGCCGCAGCTGAGCCTGTTACTGATGATCATCATGATGACAGAGTTTGTCAGCATGCTGGCCTACGCCAGCGGCGGCAAGTCGCTCAAGTTGTTTTTGGCGAAGGGCGATAACATCAAGTGGCTCAATCGCATCGCGGGTTCCCTGATGATAGGGGTCGGCTTCTGGCTGGCGTTGGGCTAGGCTTAACTTAAGTTAATTTAGCTTTCTTTGCTTACTTTGCTTTCTTTGCTTACTTTGCTTACTTAGTTAGTCGCCCTCTCGCTTAAAGGGCAAGGTGGCCTCAAGCTCACTCATGTAGATTTTCACCGCCTGCGCTTCCTGCTCGATAAAATCGGCAATGGCGCGGCGAAAATCACTGTGTAAGATCTCATGCACCGAATGGGTGGAGATAGGCACAAAGCCCCTGAGCACCTTGTGCTCTCCCTGGGCGCCGGCATCAAACTTCTTCAGCCCCTGCGCGATGGCATAATCTATCCCCTGATAGTAACAGGTCTCGAAATGCAGCCCCTCTATCTCTTCGAGGGCGCCCCAGTAACGGCCATAGAGGCAATCACCACCGACGAAATAGAGCGCCGCCGCGATAGGCTCGCTTTCTTGCGCGCTCTCTGCCTCCTTCTCAGCCTTGCTCCCGACTCCACTCCTTGCCTCACTCCCTGCCCGAGATTCTAGCTTGTTAGCTTGCGGGCGCTCTACCACTAAGAGGCGCACGTTATCGGCCATGTTTTTCACGACAGCGCTGAAGAAGGCGGCGTTTAAATAGCCTTGATGGCCGGAGCGCTTGTAATAGGTGCGCTGATAGCAGCGCACAAAATGGGTGAGTTCATCTTCAGTGATATCGGCTCCGTCGATGAAACGAAATTTCAGCCCAGCGTTTACGATGGCCCGGCGCTCCTTGAGGATTGATTTGCGTCTGCGACTGGTAAGCCTCGAGAGAAAATCATCGAAGCTTTGATAACCTTGATTAAACCAGTGAAATTGAGTGCCGAGGCGCTCAAGATACCCCTGACTCACCAAAGGCAGCCGCTCATGCTCTAACAGAAACAGGCTGTGCCAGCTCGATGCCGAGCAGGCCTTGGCCAGCAAGTCCAGATGCTCACCGATTTTACCGATAAGCCCCGCTTTTTGCGCCTCTGACAGATCGCCTCTAATGCCGATGCGAATGCCCGTTACCGGGGTAAAGGGGATGGCATTGACCAGCTTAGGATAATACTCGAGCCCATGACGCTCATAGGCCTGGGCCCAGGCCCAATCGAACACATACTCGCCATAGGAGTGCCCCTTAAGATAGAGGGGCATCACGGCGAGCACCTTACTGGGATCAAGCTGACTCTCATCGCCCTGATTATTTTCCCCAGCTTGCCCGACCTCGCTGACCACAAGATGCATGGGTCGCCAACCCGTCTGCTCACCCACGCAGCCACTTAGCTCGAGGGCATGTAGATACTCATAACAACAAAAGGGGTTAGCCGGTCCGTTCTGATCCTGCCTGTTCGCGCCCGCCATCAGGGCATCCCACAGTGGCGCCCCCAGGGTGGCGATTTGACTAACACACTGAATCGAATATGATGCCGCCAAGACCTGCTCCTTAAAAAGATGGCTTGATTTCAGCAGTGATAATCGGCACATTGAAACCAAGAGAACTGACTCAGTAGCTTAACACGCTTAATATTCTTATCACTCTTCTTACTCTTAACGCGCGTATTCATTGCAATACTTTTATTACTTTAAACACTCTTAATAACTTTAAACATTAGGGAATCCATGTGCGTCCAATAAAAACCTTACTCTTTGCCATCAGTCTCAGCCTGCCGCTCGTTGCAGGTCAGTTTGCCCAGGCCACCGAATCCTCCATCTATAGCCACAGCGCCACAGTTCAGCCTGTCTGGGCCAAGCACGGCATGGTGGCCAGCCAGGAGGCCGTAGCCACTCAAGTGGGGGTCGATATTCTCAAGCAAGGCGGTAATGCGGTCGATGCGGCGGTCGGCGTCGGCTTTGCCCTGGCGGTCACCCTGCCAAGGGCCGGCAACATAGGCGGTGGCGGTTTCATGCTGGTGCATCTGGCCGAGGGGAATAAGACGGTCGCCATCGATTATCGCGAGGTTGCCCCCAAACGCGCCCACAAGGATATCTTCCTGAACGAGCAGGGTGATGCGGTCGCCAAGCTCAGCCGCGAACATGGCCTGGCCGTCGGCGTACCCGGCACCGTCATGGGAATGGAGTTAGCCCTTAAGAAATATGGCACCATGACCATGGCCCAGGTGATCGAGCCCGCCATTAAGCTTGCCGAGCAAGGCATCACAGTCACACCGGATCTCGCCAGCTCCCTTGCCGGGCTGAAACGCCGCATCGCCCAGTGGCCGAGCTCTAAGGCGATCTTCTATCGCCCAGATGGCAGCAACTTCGAGATAGGCGACACCCTCAGCCAAAAGGCGCTGGCCCACTCACTCAAGCTGATCAAAGCCCAAGGCAGCAAGGGATTCTATGAGGGCGAGACCGCCGAGAAGATAGTCGCCAGCGTCACCCAGGCCGGCGGCATCATGACCTTAGATGATCTTAAAGGCTATCGTGTGGTCGAGCGTCAACCCGTTCAGGGCGAGTATCGCGGCTACCAGGTGATCTCCATGCCGCCCCCCTCATCCGGCGGCATACATATTATCGAGATGCTCAACATGCTTGAGCCTTATCCTATCGCCAAGTTAGGCCATAATACGGCCGATACCTTGCATTTAATGGCCGAGGTGATGAAACGCGCCTATGCCGATCGCAGTGAATATCTGGGGGATCCCGATTTTGTTGAGGTGCCGGTGAAAGCGCTCATCAGTAAGGAGTACGCCAAGTCGCGCGCCAAGGGGATCGCCATCAACCGCGTCACCCCAAGCAGCGAAATTGGCCCGGGCAAGCTCGCAGGGTACGAGAGCCCACAGACCACCCACTACTCAGTGGTCGACAAGTGGGGCAATGCGGTGGCCAACACCTATACCCTGAACTTCAGCTATGGCTCGGGCCTGGTGGCCGAAGGCACGGGCATTCTGCTCAACAACGAGATGGACGATTTCTCAGCTAAACCCGGCGTGCCTAACGGCTATGGTCTGATCGGCGGCGATGCCAATGCGGTCGAAGGCGGCAAGCGCCCCCTCAGCTCTATGAGCCCAACTATAGTGATGAAAGACGGCAAGCCCTTCATCGTCACCGGCAGCCCTGGTGGGTCACGCATCATCAACACCACACTACAGATCATCATGAATGTGATCGATCATGGGCTCAATATCGCCGAGGCCAGCTACGCCAGCCGGGTACATCACCAATGGCTACCCGACGAGCTGAGAGTGGAGAAGAACCTCAATCGCGACACCATCTCGCTATTGGAAGCCAGAGGCCACAAGGTCAGCGTCAAAGATGCCATGGGCTCGACCCAGTCGATCATGATCACCGACGAGGGCCTGTTTGGCGCCTCAGATCCTCGCCGCGCCGGCAGTGCGACTGCGGGTTACTAGCAAGTAAAATACCCCACAAAAAAGGGAAGCTAAGCTTCCCTTTTTTCTTTACTCAATATTTCTACTCAATGTTTTATCACTTAATGCGCAGACTCTGACGCCAGAACTGCTGTGACAGGTGATGAGTCTTGGCCGACAGGCGCGCCACCTGGCCGCCCCGCTCTGCCGCGGCCTGGGTCTGACTCAGGCTCGCCAGGGCTAGCTCATTGATCAACTGAATCGACTGGCTGATCTCACTGGCCACCGCAGTCTGCTGGCTCATGGCAGCAGCGTTGGCATCACTCATCTGATTGATCTTATCGATAGAGGCGCGCAGCTCCTCGAAGGAGGCATCCACCTGCTGGGCCAAGCCTACCGAGTGCTGGGCCTGACGCTGACCCGCCTGCATGGTCTGACTCGCCTTTAAGGTGCTGTCTCTGAACTTACTGACGATCGCCTCGATATGGCTGGTCGACTCGCTGGTGCGGCTGGAGAGCTGGCGCACCTCATCGGCCACCACGGCAAACCCCCTGCCCGACTCACCGGCGCGGGCCGCCTCGATGGCGGCATTGAGGGCCAACAGGTTGGTCTGCTCGGCGATACCCCGTATCACCTCCAGCACCTCGTTGATCTCCTGACTGTCCTGCTCGATTGAGGCCACCACGGCAGAGAAGTTACTCACCTCCTGATGCAGCCCCTTGATGGCCTGGATCACCTCGACCAGCAGCTCATGGCCCTTCTCGGCCGCCTCATGGCTCATCGACATCTCTTCGGCCGCATGCTGGATATTCTGGCTCACCTCGTTAAAGCTGGCGCTCATCTCCTCCACCGCGGTGGCCGCCTGACTGGTCTGCTGGCTCTGACTGTCGGCGCGATCCCGGGTATGGCTGATGGTCTCATTCAGGCTGACACTGAGTTCTTGTATCGACTCGGCCGAGTCCGCCATGCGTCCCACGGCGCCGCCGGTTTCCGTCAGCAGATACTGCAGGGCGAAGCTGAGTTTGCCCAGCTCATCCTGACGGCCGCAATAGACGGCGGTCGCCAGCGGATCGTCTATGATGCCGCTCGCCTGCTCCACCAGGGCATTAAAGGGCTTGAGGAGCAGAGAGAGTCCGGCTAGTCCCAGGCCCGCTGCCACCAGCAGTGCCAGCAGGGGCGAATAACCGGCGAGCGCGACGCCGACGCCGAGGCTCAGCAGCAAGACCAAGCCCAAACGCTTACCAAAGCCGAGGCGCGCCGCCTTTAGGGCGCGGGGCTGTTTACCGGCGTTGAGCTCGCCATAGAGGGCCTGAGCGTTATCTATCTGCGCCTGGGTGGCCTTTCTGCGCACCGATTGATATTCGTGCACCTGGCCGCCTTCTAACACAGGAGCCACATAGGCGTTGACCCAGTAGTGATCTCCCGACTTAGCGCGATTCTTCACTATACCAATCCAAGGCTTGCCCTGCTTGAGGCGAGACCACATGGATTCGAAGGCCGCCGGCGGCATGTCAGGGTGGCGCACGATATTGTGGGGCTGGCGGTAGAGTTCATCCTGAGTAAACTCAGACACCTGAGTGAAACCAGCATTAGCGTATTTGATCTTGCCCTTAAGGTCTGTGGTCGACAACAAGATAGTGTCGGCGGCAAACACCTTCTCTTTCTGGGTGACAGGTTGGTTATTTTTCATATTATTGTTCTTCTGGGTACAAAGACGTTAGCTATGCTTATCTAACGCAATTAAAAAGTCATTGATAATTATCAACAAAGACTAAATTACCTTAAAAATAGTCAGGTTATTTTGCAAGCCTTAATCGCTGGCGCTTTGTGCCCCAGTCTTAGTCGCTTGCCCAGTCCCTTGCTTAGCCTGCTCGGATAACTGCTCTGTTGAGGCGGCCAGCTCGACGAAGGCGGCGGTATACATCTGTAGATTGAGCATAAACTGCGTCTTGGTGATGAACTCGTGCTCGCTATGGCCGGTATACTCGACGCCGGGCATGGCGGGGCCAAAACTTAGTGCATTGGGAAACAGCTTACTGTTGGTCGAGCCACCGATGGCCACAGGCTTTGGAGATGGCGTATCGGTAAAGTGACCAAATACCGACAGCAGGGTCTGCAGATGCGGCGCCTTGTCCATCAACTTAGGCTCGCCCCAATAGGTCTCGACCCCCTTAAGCGACACACTTTGCTGCGCCTGCCAGCTCTCCAGCGCCTTATACGTTTCTTGGTCCAGCTGCTCGGGAGTCTTGCCCACAGGGCGTCTCAGGTTTAGCACTATCTCTGTGCCCTGATCATTTGGCTTCACCAAGGTCGCGGCCAGGGTCATGGGCCCCATAAAATCATCTTCATAGGCGATATCACCAAACTCCTCGCCGTATAGCCCTAACCCAACCATCTGCTGAATAAACTCAGCCGTGAGGGCCGCCTCGCTGCGCGCAAAATGAATCCCCTTCAACAGCTCGGCCAGATGGGTCACGGCGTTGACCCCCGCCTCAGGCGTAGAAGAGTGGGTCGACTTGCCCTCGGCGGTGATGGTTAGCTGTCCGCCATCCTGGCCTGCCGATGATGTCTGCTCAAATTGATACTTCATCCCCTGCTGTTTGCTGGCCTTCTCCTTTAGCGCAGCGATTGTCTTCATATCTAGCCCAGAGATGTTGGCCACCGCCTGCTGGGGCACCTGGCTGGCAAAGGCGCCGCCAGAAAAACCCTCTAAGCTGGCCGACGCGCTAGAGGCTGCTTTACCATCCTTAGGCATCTTGGGCGTCTTGGGCATCTTAGGAATAGTCAGGCGAATTTCACTCCAGCCCTTCTCGGCGGTCACCACCGGGTACTCGGCGTCTATGGTGATATTGATATCGGCGGGGGTAAATTCGGTCAAAAAGGCCTTCAGCGGCGCCCAATCCGACTCTTCAGCCAGATAGACCAGCAGCTCGATGCGCCTGTTTAAAGCAAGCCCTTTGTCCTTGATCGCCTTCATGGCATACATGGCGGTTACTATCGCCCCCTTGTCATCTTCGGTGCCGCGACCAATCAGGTAGCCGGGCTGTGACTGACTGTCAAGGATAAAGGGGTCTTGCTGCCAGAAACTGGCATCGGCGGGCTGCACATCGCCGTGGGTGATCACCCCAAGCTTCTGCTCCCCTTCCCCCAGACCGATGAGCACCACATAGCCTTGATCGCTGTAATCCAGGCCCAGGCTCTGGCTCAGGGACTTTAACTGCGCCTTGAAGCCGATAAACTCGGGATGGGTCAAGGGGGTCATCCCCTCTGTTTCCACCGTCTTAAAGGGGATCAGGGTCGATAGCGCGGAGATGGTCTCATCGCCATAGGTATTAAGGGCATATTGAGCCACTCGGTCGGCCAGGGCCGAGACCTTTGGCGCGTCTATTAGAGGGGCATTAGAACTAGTTTGAGCACTAAGCTGTGAATCGGCTTGAGGCGCGGCAAAAGCCAGGCCGCTGCTCAGCAATAAACTTAGGGCGCCGGCGGCTTTAAGGGAGAGTTTAAGAGTCATCTGTTATTATCATTTTTAACGTCGAATTGACGCATTTTGCCACATTTATGTGCATCTAGGGTGCAAAAACAGCCAACTCAAAACATTTGTTACAAACAAAACACAAAATCGATAGATTTAACCGTCAGAAACCTGATAATGAGCAGTTTAATGTCGCCGCTTAAGCCAATTTAAGCGCAGATATTCGCGGTCAATTTGGCCGCTTAACGAGTCGTGACGCCAGATCGCGGCCTAAAACAAGCCAATCATCGGGGAATTTAACTATGAAGGGATTGACCCTCAAGCCAATCGTGTCGGCCATGGCACTCGCCATCGCCTTAGGCGGCTGTAGCGCCCAGCAAGGTAGCAGCCAGGAAGCGGAAGTCGCACCCAACGTGGTCGCGCAGCGCATCATAGACAACAACACCAGCAACCCCTTCTTCAAACCCTATGATACCTTCCTGGGTATGCCAGATTTCGACAAGATCAAGCCAGAGCACTACCTGCCAGCCTTCAAGGCGGGTATCGCCCAGCACAAGGCTGAGATCCAGGCCATTATCGATAACCCGGCGGCCCCTACCTTCGCCAATACCATCGAAGCCATGGAATTTGCCGGCGATCTCACCACTAAGGTGGCCAGCGTCTTCTATAACCTGACCAGTGCCGACACCAACGAGCAGCTACAGGCGATCTCTAAAGAGGTCTCGCCTATGTTGTCTGCCGCCGGTGACGACATCCTGCTCAACGACCAGCTGTTCAAGCGCGTCAAGGCCGTATATGACCAGCGCGATAGCCTGGCGCTCAATACCGCCCAGCAGAAGCTACTGGAAGATACCTACAAGTCATTCACCCGCGGCGGCGCTAACCTGAGCGATGCCGACAAGGTTAAACTCAGAGCTCTGAACGAGAAGATCGGCAAGCTGAGCCTGGAGTTTGGCGATAACCTACTGGCCGAAACCAACGCCTTCGAACTGGTGATCGACAACGCCGCCGACCTCAAAGGTCTACCGCAGGATGTGATCAACACCGCCGCGCAAACCGCCGAGAAGAAAGGTCATCCGGGCAAATGGGTATTCACCACCCAGCGTCCATCTATCACCCCTTTCCTCACCTACGCTGACAACCGCGAGCTGCGTGAGAAGATCTACAAGGGATACGTTGAGCGTGGCAACAATAACAACGCCCACGACAACAAGAAGATCCTGGCTCAAATGGCGGCCCTGCGCGCCGAGCGCGCCCAGCTGATGGGTTATAAGAGTCACGCCCACTTCGTGCTGGAAGAGCGCACCGCCAAGACCCCTGAAAATGTCTACGGCCTGTTAGATAAGGTCTGGCCGGCAGCCCTTGGTCAAGCCAAGGCAGAAGTCGCCGTAATGCAGGAGCTGATCGACGCCGAAGGCGGTAACTTCAAGCTGGCGGCCTGGGACTGGTGGTACTATGCCGATAAGATCCGTGTGGCCAAGTACAGCTTCAACGAGCAGGAAACTCGCCCATACTTCTCGCTGGAAAACACCCTGAAAGGCGTGTTCTACACAGCCAACCGTCTCTACGGCATCACAGTGAAAGAGCGCACCGATCTGCCTAAATACAACGACGAGGTGCGTACCTGGGAAGTGTATGACAAAGATGGCTCGCTGATGGCGATCTTCCTGGGCGACTACTATGTGCGTGACAGCAAGCGTGGTGGCGCCTGGGCCAACGCCTATCGCAAGCAGTACAGAATGCATGGGGTCGAGTCTAAGCCGATTATCGTTAACGTACTCAACTACCCACGTCCGGTAGGCGACGAGCCAGCGCTGCTCACCTTCGATGAGGCCAGTACTCTGTTCCACGAGTTTGGTCATGCCCTGCACGCTATGTTGTCGGACGTCGAGTATCGCTCTCAGGCGGGCACCTCAGTACCACGTGACTATGTGGAGTTCCCATCACAGGTGATGGAAAACTGGATGACTCAACCAGAAGTGCTGGCGCAGTTTGCCAAGCATTACAAGACGGGCGAAGTGATCCCTCTGTCCCTGGTCGAGAAGATCCAAGCGGCCAGCAAGTTCAACCAGGGCTTTGCCACGGTTGAATATATGGCGGCGACCAAGCTGGATCTCGACTGGCACACCCTGAGCGACTTCGAGCCAAAAGATGCGGCCAAGTTTGAAGCCGATTCCCTGAGCAAGATGGGCCTTATCGAGGAGATCGCGCCGCGCTATCGCAGCACCTACTTCTCACACATCTTCTCTGGTGGTTACTCGGCCGGTTACTACAGCTACCTATGGTCTGACATCCTGGGCGCCGATGCCTTCGAGGCCTTCAAAGAGAACGGTATCTTCGACAAGGCAACCGCCGACGCCTTCAGAAACAACGTACTGTCTCAAGGCGGCAGCGAAGATCCTATGCTGCTCTACAAGCAGTTCCGCGGTAAGGAAGCGGGCATCGAGCCGCTGCTTCGCAGTCGTGGCCTGCTCGCCAAGTAAGCAGCACTCGTCAATCTACAAAAAGCACGCTCCGGCGTGCTTTTTTTATCCCATCAAACCGCGAGATTGCACAATTCCCGCGCAACCTGCTCAAGGGTTCACCGATTCATAGCAAGTCGATACAAACTGTCACATAAACAGTCGCTTACTGTCACAGTTTTTACATTTCATCTCTCTATAATTCGCCAGGCGGCACTCGGGATTAAGCAGGCCAAAGATAAGCCTGCCCAGGCCTTGCCGCACAAATGAAGCCCAACTGAAATTAACAGCGGCTTCGGGGTCAAACAATAATTAATAGAGATTGATGGATATGTTTAATAAAAAACTATTAGCCGTGGTTATCGCATCGAGTATCGGACTCACCGCCTGTAGCTGGAACGATGATGATGAGGATACGATCACCTCGGCAAACGTGGAGCTCAGGGTACTGGAAACCACAGATCTGCACACTAACATCATGGACTATGACTACTACCAGTCTAAGGTCGATCCCACCATAGGCCTTGCGCGCACCGCCAGCCTGATCCACGCCGCCCGTAAAGAGGCAACTAACTTCGTGCTAGTGGATAACGGTGACCTGCTTCAGGGCAGCCCCATGGGCGACTACATGGCCAAGATTGGCCTGAATGAAGGCGATGTTCACCCGGCCTACAAGGCGATGAACACCTTAGACTATGAGGTGGCCAACATAGGCAACCACGAGTTTAACTACGGCCTGGATTTTCTTGAGAAGGCCCTCAGCGGCGCCGAGTTCCCCTATATCAACGCCAACGTCTACTGCGCGGCCGATGACTGCTGGAATGACATCAAGAAAGGCGACAACCTGTTTACCCCTTACCTGATCAAGGAAAAAGTGGTTATCGACACTCAGGGGCGTGAACACACCATCAAGATAGGTTACATAGGCTTCGTGCCACCACAGATCATGTTGTGGGACAAGCAGCATCTGACCGGTAAGGTCGAAGCTAAAGATATCATAGAGACAGCCAAGCTGTTCGTGCCTAAGATGAAGGCCGAGGGCGCCGATGTGATCATCGCCATCCCCCACTCTGGCATTGGCTCGACGGAAAACCCAGGCGATGCCATGGCCGAGAACGCCACCTTCGCCCTGACCAATGTCGAAGGCATCGATGCCATCATGTTCGGCCATAGCCACTCTATCTTCCCACACGCCAACTATGCCGATCTGCCCAATACCGATGTGGAGAAGGGTCTACTCAACGGTGTGGCCGCCGTCATGCCGGGCCGCTGGGGCGACAACTTAGGGGTGGTGGATCTTAAACTGACCCTCAAAGATGGCACCTGGTCGGTAACCGATGCCCAGACTGAGGCGCGTCCCATCTATGATGGCGCCAACAAGGTTGCCCTGGTAGACGCCGATAAAGATATTCACGATGCGGTCGAACTCGAGCATCAAGGCACCCTGGCCTTCGTGGATCAACCCATAGGGGTCGCCGCGGCGGATATGTATAGCTTCCTGACTCTGGTACAGGATGATCCTACGGTACAAATCGTCTCGGATGCTCAGATTGCCCAGGTGAGCGCCAAGCTACCCGAATCGCTGCAGGGGATCCCAGTCCTCTCGGCCGCAGCCCCCTTCAAGGCGGGTGGGCGTCACGCCACCGAAGCCGATGCCTCGCAGTTCGTGCAGGTGGATGCCGGCGATCTGACCTTTAAGAACGCCGCCGATCTCTACCTCTACCCTAATACCATGGTGGCGGTGAAGATCACAGGCGTCGAGCTGAAAGACTGGTTAGAGTGTAGTGCCAACCAGTTCAATCAAATAGACCCGAGCTCAAGCGAGCCTCAGTCACTGATCAACTGGAATGGCCATCCGACCTACAACTTCGATGTGATCGACGGCGTGACCTATAAGATAGATGTCACTCAGCCAAGCAAGTTTGACCGTAACTGCGCCGTTATTGCTGGCAACGAGAACGCCCAGCGTATCGTCGATCTGGCCTACACCACGCCAACAGGCGAGGTGTTAACCGGTGATGCGCTTAGCGCCCAGGAGTTTATCGTAGCCTCTAACAACTACCGCGCCTTTGGCGGCAAGTTTGCCGGTACGGGCTCAGAGTATGTGGTGATGGAGCTACCAGACACCAACCGTGAGGCCCTGGCCGCCTATATCACGGCACAATCCAAGCCAAACGATCAGGGTGGTTATGATGGCATGGTCGACCCAAGAGCCGACTACAACTGGGACTTCAAGACCATCAACACTCAGGTGGCGCTGGACATTCGCTTCGAGACCCAAAACAGCGACAAGGCCGACACGTTCATCAACGACAACCAGCTGCGCAAGATGGAAAAGCTGGCCGAGCCAGATGCCCTGGGCTTCGCCGTCTACCGCATCGATCTGACCAGCGATCCCGCTGCGAAATGATCACGCAGTAAAGCGCGTTATAGCTAAATAGCCAAAAGCGCCTGCGGGCGCTTTTTTATTGGCTTGCGAACAGGCGCTGAAATATCGTAGATTGAGACTCACTGCCCACAATTAACATGCATTATGTCTCTCAGCCAACTGCCCTTTTCACAGTCCTGCGAAAACAACAAAGCGCCTATTCTGGCGGTACTGAAACAGAGCTTTAGGACCACACGACGAGTGCTTGAGGTCGGCAGCGGCACGGGCCAACACGCGGTATTCTTTGCGGCGCACCTGCCCCATCTCATCTGGTGCCCCAGCGATCAGCCGCGATTTATCGAGCCACTCGAGAAGCGAATCGCCCTGCAGGGGGGCGATAACATTGCACCGCCCGTCAGCCTGGATGTCACCGCCCCCTGGCCACTGGCACAGGGAGAGGTCGACGGCATCTTCAGCGCCAACACGCTGCACATCATGAGTGAGGCCATGGTGACCGATTTCTTCAAGGGTGTTGATCGCCATCTTAGCGATACTGGCAGCCTCTGCGTCTACGGCCCCTTCAACTACAACAACCAATACACCAGCGACAGCAATCGCCAGTTCGATATCTGGCTCAAGCATCGCAACATCCACAGTGGCATACGTGACATAGAATGGATAACTGAACTCGCCGAAGCTGCAGGCCTCAATCTGCTAGCCGACCATGCCATGCCCGCCAACAACCGTTTGTTGCATTTCATGCGCTAACAACATCCCCCCTGTCGTTTACTCTTTAAATCGGCAAGTGAAAGGGCATGAAAAAAGGGCCTTACGGCCCTTCTTGCTAGATCGAATCAGGCTCAATCCTAACTTGCCCATTCGAATCTGGCCTAGTCGAAATCGCTGTCTTGTAACTGAGTCAGCAGCTCACAGCTACGCTCCATCTGATAGCGAATACTCCTAGTCTGAGGCGCCCAGTAACTCATGTAGAATTTCGCCGTCACTAGCTTGTTGGCATAGAAGGCCTCCTCTTCGCCCGCCGCCATGGCCTGTTGAGACTTGACCGCCATCCGCGCCCACATCCAGCCCAGAGCCACTATACCCAGGATCTGCAGATAGCCCATGGAGGCGGCGCCTATGATGTCCGGATTCTTAACCCCGTTGGCGACGATATACTGGGTCGCCTTCTCGAGGTCGGTCGTGGCCTCCATCAGCGGCATCAGGTAAGGTTTCAGCGCCTCATCTTCGAGATGTTTAGCCAGGAACGGCTTAACCATCTCAGACCAGAGCCCCAGCGCCTCGCCTTTATCGGCAAGCAGTTTACGCCCAACGAGGTCAAGCGCCTGCACGCCGTTGGTGCCTTCGTAGATCATGGCGATGCGGCTATCGCGCACAAACTGCTCCATGCCCCACTCGTGAATATAGCCATGGCCTCCATAGACCTGCTGGGCATCGACACAGGCCTTAAAGCCTTGATCGGTAACGAAACCTTTCACCACTGGGGTAAAGAGCGCCGCTAACTTGGCCGCTATGGTCGCCTTGGCCTTGTCCTGATGACGGTGAGACTCGTCTAGCCAGAGAGCCTGCTGTCCCATCAGGGCTCTGGCGCCTTGGTTGAAAGCCTTCTGGGCCATCAACATGCGTCTGACATCGCCATGAACCAAAATCGGATCGGCCGGCGATTCACTGGCCTTAACGCCACTTAAGGCGCGCCCCTGCAGACGTTCTCTGGCGTAACTCAGGGCATTTTGATAGGCGATCTCAGAGACCCCGAGCCCCTGCACGCCCACGCCGAGTCTCGCCTCATTCATCATGGTAAACATGGCCCTCAGCCCCTGATGGGGTTCGCCCACCAGCTCGCCGATGGCGCCGTCGAACACCATGACGCAGGTAGAGTTACCGTGGATCCCCATCTTATGCTCAAGGGCACTGGCCTCGACACCGTTGCGGCAACCTAAGGTGCCATCCTCATTCACCAGATATTTGGGCACGGCAAACAGGGAGATCCCCTTCACGCCATCGGGCGCATCGGGCAGACGCGCCAGCACCAGGTGCACTATGTTGTCGGCCAGGTCGTGATCCCCAGATGAGATGAAGATCTTCTCGCCGCTGATGGCATAGGTGTCTTCGCCCACCGGCTTAGCCTTGGTGCGCAGCAGCGCCAGATCCGTGCCCGCATGGGCCTCTGTCAGGTTCATGGTGCCGGTCCACTCGCCCGACACCAGCTTCTCGAGATATTTGGCCTTGAGTGTGTCGCTGCCATGGGCATGGATCGCCGCATAGGCGCCGTGGGTTAAGCCTGGATACATGGCAAAGGCCATGTTGGTCGCCGTCTTCATCTCAGTGGCAAACACCCCGATACATTCGGGAAGACCCTGACCGCCATATTCTGGGTCGCTGGTGAGTGTCGCCCAGCCGTTATCCACGTATTGCTGATAGGCGTCCTTAAAGCCTTCGGGGGTGCGCACCTGACCGTCCACCAGCTGGCAGCCCTGGGTATCGCCCTGGCTGTTAAGCGGCAGCATGATCTCTGTGGTGAAGTCGGCGACCCCTTGAAGAATGGCGTCAGTCAGCTCGGCGTCGATCTCATCGAATCCCTGAAGGTCATCGCGCCCATAGATGTTAAGTAGCTCGGAGAGAATAAACTGATAGTCGCGCAGTGGAGCTTGATAGATTGGCATTCCTTATTCCTTCTATTGTCGAAACCCAAAACGAACAGGCGCTAGCCGGGACATTAGCGCTCGCTCAACTATAGTGCTCCGACCACTTTACCCAAATCTGCTCAAAAATACAGCCCTTATAATCGGCTGTTTTATTTCGAGCGTCGAAAAGCTTAAAAACAATCAAGGTCATACTACAGCTTACAACGAAAACTCTGTAAGCTAGGTCATCAGCTAAATGACCAACCCGGCTTAACTCGTGAGGAGCATTTATGGGTTCTGTAACCGTAAAAAAACATCCCCAGGGACTCGAATATGTCGAGGTCGATACCGATCTCTGTCAGGCACGCATCTTCATGCAAGGCGCCCAGATAGACAGGTTTCAGCCAAAGGGCCAAGCCCCGCTGCTCTGGGTATCGAGCGCCGACGACTATCAGCCGGGTAGCGGCATCCGAGGCGGTATCCCTGTCTGCTGGCCCTGGTTTGGCATGCATGAGAACCCTCAGTGGCCGCAACACGGTTTTGCCCGTACCCGTCTATGGAATTTAGATTCGGTGCAGATGCAGGATCAGGTGGTGGAGCTCAAGTTTAGCCTGACCATAAGCGATGAAGACAGGCAGTACTGGGCGCATCCAAGCCGAGTCGAGCTCATCTTTACCTTAAGCGATAGCCTAAGCGTCAGCCTGATCAACACCAACCTAGGTGATACCCCATTCAATCTGACCCAGGCGCTGCACACCTACTTCCCTATCGAAGATATTCATCAGCTTAAGGCCAGTGGCTTTAGCGGCGCCCGCTATATCGAATTTGGTGAAGGCCCCTTCGAGCAGGAGGGAGATGAGGTGTTATTTGACCGCGAAACCGACCGTGTCTACACCCAGCTTGGCGACTGCCAGCTACTGCATACCCCACAGGGGATCATAGAGGTGCGCCGCGATAACAGCCGATCGGCGGTGCTGTGGAATCCTTGGATAGAGAAATCTAAGCGTCTGTCGCGCTTTAACGATCAGGATTATCTCACCATGGTGTGCCTTGAGGCCGCCAATGTATTGGAAGATAGGGTCGAGCTGGCGCCGGGTGAGTCTCATACCCTGAGCACTCATATCCGCTGGCAACCTCAGGGCTAAACTTGAGTTTCTGGGCACCAGGTGAATAAGGTGCCCTCTTTAGCCCGGTAAACTAGCGATACATAGAAGCCGCTCTCTCCTATCGATCAAAGGTTTTACTGGCAGTCAAAGGTTTTAGTGAATAGGTTTTACTGGCGAGAGCGCTAAAATAGAAAGGTTAGTTTCAATCATTGAGACCTTAAGTAACCAGCGCTAGCAACTTTCGCTAAATAATCAGAGACAGGGACAGATGTCGCGACGTTTTTTTACCTCCCGCAGCATAAAATGGATAGCCGGCGCAATGGCGCTGTCCCTGCTGCTCTTCGTGCTAGTGGCGAGTCAATTGGAATACCTGGTTAAACGTCTCGCAAATCCCTATCTGGCTGATGCTGGCATTAGCATAGAAGCGCTGCGCTTAAGCACCAGCGATCTGATGGCGCTCAAGCTGCCCATGGCGCAGCTTAAGGTCGATAACAACCTGGTGAGACTCGACGATCTTGAGCTCACACTCGCCGAAGACTGGTTATCGGCGCCAATGGGGCTCACCCAGATAGACTCGCTTTCGGTGCGCCGCGCCGAGGTATCACTGAGCCAGGACTATTTCGATAATCTAGGTCGTGAGCAAGCATCAGGCGCCAGCAGCGCCCTCAATCTGGGCGCCCTACCGCAGATCGCCTTGGGCGAAGTCGGCTTCAACCTGTTAGGCAAACAAGCTAGCGCCTCACAGACGCAACCCCTGGGCCTCAAGCTGGATTATCTTAACCTGGATAATCAAGGTCAGCTTACCGGCGCCCTCAGCTTCTATCAGGCGCCCCTGCTGAGCCTTGCGGCGACACTCGAGAAGACCCGCTGGCAACTCGAGAGTCGGCTCGAATTCGAGCCCCTGGGCCGCCTCGTCGGCGAACTTAGTGCGCTCACCTCAGCCGGCCAAAGCGAACCAAAGCCAGACATGCCAGGCCTTTCAAAGGCACCTGCATTAGTCACGGCCCTGCATGATGTTAATGAGCGCTTAACCGAAATTTTTTCCCTAAGCGGCAGCCTCAACTCCCGCGGCGAGTTAGACCTTATCAAGGGTGAACTACTTTCAAGCCATGAATTTGATGGGCTTAACATCAAGCTGAAACGGCTAGGTGGCCAGCCGCTATCGCCAGAACTAAGCATTGCCGTGACGGGCCTGGGACGTGCCAAACAAGACGGCACGAATATCAGTCAATCCAGTCATGCTAAATCCAATCAGGCTCAATCCAGTCAGAGCATGATACTTGGACTGAATGGCCCCCTTAACGATCTGCATTTAACGCTGTCGCCAACTTTGGTCACCAGCAACACATCGCTGGGGCAGCTTGGAGAACTGGCAGGTGAATCTGAGCCGGTCACCGCCCTTCTCACGGCGCTTGAGGCCCAGTCTCATGATAAGAAGGCTCATGATAAGAAGGCTCATGATAAGAAGGCTCATGATAAGAAGGCTCATGATAAGAAAGCACATGATAAGCAGGCACCAGATAATCGCTCAGCCGATGAACATACCACCAAGCTCTCCCTGGAGCTTGGCCGAGAGATAAGTGGTGAAGATGCGCTCGACTTTTCACTCCAAGATGTAGACGTGCAGCTAGGAATTCTCACCGCCAAGGTTGAAACTCAGGGATTAGTGCTTGCAGCCAAGCTTGAAAAGGCAAGGCTAGAAAAGGCAAGGCTAGAAGAAGCCAGGCTGAAAAACGATCCTGAATCGAAGCCAACTTCAACCTGGCAGCTCACCGGCAACTGGCAACTTGATGCAGCGCTTAAACAGCCGCTGTGCCTAATCCTGCCGCCCTATCCAGAGACAAGCAACGGCTGTCAGGATCGGCCTAAGAATAAAACCGACATAGACAATCGCCTCAATCTTGCCAAAGCAAACTTGAAACTCGAAGGCGAGCTGGATGCCAGACAAGCAGATGCGACAGATGATTCGACAAATGATTCGCAAAAAAATAGCACTCTCAATCTAACCCTGGCGGGCGAGCTGAACCTAGCGCAACCCGAATTTAATCATAGAGACCTTAAGGTGGGCGCTAGCCAAATCACCACAGAAATTCCGGCGCCACTCAATCTCAGCCTCGAAAAGGGGCCAGAACTTAAGCTAAACCTCGATTGGCAAGGGCTAAAAGTCGCAATCGACGGGCATCATCTAAGCTGGCCTGCGCTCCAGATGGCAAGCAAGGAGCCAAAAGCAGAGCAATTACAAGGCGATGTATGGCAAGGGCAAGCAGAAGCCCAGCTGACCAGCGAGCAGACTCGCACCACTTTTGGCGCTGGTCATTTTACCTTTAGCCCAGGTAAGCCTCTTCTGGCCGAGTTAGCGAGCTTTATGAGTGTCACTCACTCCCCTCATCTGACGCTGCCTGAGGTGTCGATACCTGAGGTCTCATTGGCTAACACCTCAATGACAGACGCCTCAATCACAGCCGCCTCAAAAACAGAGAGAACAGCAAAGCCGCTGGAGCGCGAACTTACCGCCAGTGAGTTTGTACTCGAAGCCGCGCAGCCACTGCGCCTCGATGCGCAAGCTCTGGTGATCCCCCCCGTCGGGTTAAAGGTTATTAAGCTGGTCGCCAGCGAGCAGAAAGCCGTTCAGGGAAAGGGCCAAGAACAGACTCAAGCTCAGGTTAAAACCACTCAAGTTAAAACAACTCAAGTTAGAACCACTCGGGTCAACCTCGATGAGTTAAGCCTTGCCACCCAGACCATAGCGCTAACCCCAAAAACCACCAAGGGTGACGCAAATACCGGAACAGAAAGCGCCGCGGCGACACTATCACAGTCGACACAATCACAATCGACACAATCACAATCGACGCTATCACTGTCGCCAGATGCCCTGTTAGCCTCCCCCTGGCAGAGTGAGGTGAACTACCAGCTAACCAATCTTAAGGTGAGCGAGGAGAGTGTTCGCCTCAATAAATTGCGCCGCAAAACGCTGCTTAAGCTCCCTGGCGCCAGCCTGAGTCAGTCGCTTCGTTGGCAAGGTGCCCTGCAATCAGGGGCCGCCCCAAGCACTAAGTCCTATTCAGAACCTGTAGCTGAGGCATCAAAAAATTCGATCCAAGCTGAGCGCTTTGGCTTAAAAACGGATTCATCGCCAGGCTATCAACTCGCAACCGAAGAGCGCTGGAACCTGGATGGCCTGCCATTTTACAGCGAGCATCATCTTGGACTCACTCACTCGCTTAAACCCAGGCTGCTTACAGGAGAACTCACGCTAGCAAGTGATGCCAACGAGCTGATGAAGCGTGTAACCCGTATGCAAGGCACAAGCCTAGAAAATCCCTTAATTGGCGATATCAATCTCACCAGCAAGCACAGCCTCAACTGGCACGGCGATAAGATGGACTTTGCCTTTGCCTTAATCCCAGAGGTCAAACTCAGCGAGGGTAGCTATAACGCCCTGCCGTTCGAGCAAGCCGAGTTTAGCGGCCAATGCCAGCTAGATGGTGTCAAAGCGCCTCACTCTCAAACGGCAAAGCTTGCCTGTGAGCCGCTGTCACTCAAGGTTGCCGCCTTCAACCCAGGCGTGCTGATCACCAACATAAACGCCCACGCCAAACTCGAATTAGATCTGACTCAAGGCGAAACAGAAGCCGCATTCGGTGCTCAAACAGGTGCTGATTTGGCGCTGAGCGGCGCCGATGTCAAGCTCGATGCCAGGGCCAACACCTTGGGGGGCGAGATCTTACTGCCCATCTTTAACCTTAACCTCGGCGCTCCCTCCTCCGCCTATCTGGTGCTTCAGGGGCTTGATCTCGAGCAGCTGCTCGCCGCCCAGCCCCAAACCGGCATCTATGCCGATGGCATCTTCGACGGCGTGCTGCCGGTGCAACTGGAGCATGGTCAGGTAAGCATCACCAATGGGCAGCTCGCGGCGCGCGCCCCCGGTGGCCTCATCAAGGTGGATGACAATCCGGCCGTGCTGCAGATGCGCCTGTCGCAGCCCTATCTCGATTTCGCCTTTTCGGCACTGGAGGAGCTGCACTACACCCAGCTATCCAGCAGTTTCGACATGGCCCCCAACGGCGATGCCCTGCTAAAGGTTCAGGTGAAGGGCCGTGCCAAAGATATTGAACGTCCTATCCATTTAAACTACGCTCAGGAAGAAAATATGTTGCAGTTACTCAAGAGTTTACAAATTGGTGATAGACTGCAGTCTGAAATCGAGCGGGCCATGGCCAACTAATTTCGCACAAGCATCGACATAAGAGTCATAGCCAGCGACAAAAGCAAACGTTCAGCCTATGGTCATCTTAGGGATCTACACTAAGACCATAGCCAATAGAATTTTCAACCAGATTAAGGAAGCACTGTGAAGAAATTGCTAACCTTGCCGACGATAACCCTGAGCCTGGCCGCCGTGCTGCTCATGGGCGGCTGCACGCCAACGGTCAAGATAGAGCCACCTGAGAAGCCTATCGTTATCAACCTTAACGTTAAGATTGAACATGAGATCAAGATTAAGGTGGATAAAGAGCTCGATGAGCTGATCAACAACGATGAACTCTTCTAATCAAGGTATAAGGTGATCCTAATGAAAAGCAAAATACTCGTCCTCATGGCCGGACTTCTTCTCAGCCTCAATGCCTTCGCCATATCGTTGCAAGACGCCAAGGCGCAAGGTTTAGTGGGCGAACAGGTCAATGGATATCTAGGTGTGGTGGTCAACAATAGTGAGGCCAGCGCCCTGGCCAAGTCGGTCAACGCCAAGCGCAAGGCGCACTACGAAAAGATTGCCCGCAAGAATCAGATCAGCGTAGATGATGTGGCCAAGCTGGCCGCCGAGAAGGCGATAGCGGCTACCGCCAAGGGCCATTATATTCAGACTCCCCAAGGAAAATGGGTCAAGAAATAAATGGTGCAAAGAATAGATGGGGTAAAAATTGAGGGGTCAAGAAGGCGTAGTTCATAGGACTAACTGCTAGTTCCCACTCAATCTGTGATATCTGTCTAACCAATAAGCGACGCCTAATGCGTCGCTTATTGGTTTTTTAACTCTCATTTATCTAACCGACTAACCACCGACTCTCACAGTGGCTCATTCAAACATAAAAGGGCTAGATGGCGTGGGCGCTTTGGGGTTTGACTACCAAGAGATCGCACTGGATCCTGTCGATCACCTGCTCCCCCACATGGCCACACATGTTGGAGAACATGCTGCCATTGCCTGTATCGCCGACGATTACCAGCTCAGAATCCACCTCCTTGGCTAAGGACTCGATGGCATCTTCCGGCAGCGACTTGGCCAGATGAAGATGATGGTTACTCACCGCAGCCCCCTTTGGCTGTAGGTGATAGCGGCTGGAATAACTAGACATCTGCTGCAGGTGGTAGTTCTCATCATTGGCAGGAGCCAGCGCCTGATGGAAGGAGATGCTTGGCGTCTCGCCATAGTAGCAATCGATAAGATGACAATCCCCAGCCAGCAGCTGAGAGAAATGCTCAGAGGTCTGCAGCACGGCGTCATTGAGCGCCCTGTGGGTAACATCATCGGCGCAGGGCTCAACCAGAGAGAGAATATGCCCGCCGGGTTGCCACAGATGGTCCTTAACCACCACCACGGGGCGGGAAGACTCGCGGATCAGCCGCACATCCAGCGGCTTGATGGTCAGCCAGTTCCATAGCTTATGGCGCGAGGCGGCCAAGATCACCGCATCCACCTTGAAGTCGTCGCAAAACTGCAGTACATCGTCGCTGCTATGACAGGCGATAGACGCCTTGGAGATGGAGAGCCCCGATTGGGCCGCCTGACTGATACAGGCATTTAAGCAACTCAGCTTACGCTCCTTGGTCAGGGGTTGGGACTGCACTTCATTGGCATCGGCCTCGAAGGTGTCCACCAGACGATTGACGAAATGGCTGTGCTCTAACATCATCACTATGATTGCCGCATGGGTTTTACTGGCCAAATACACGGCACGGGAAACGGCCTTTAAACTAAAATCGTGTTCATCAACAACCACTAAAAGTCTCTGATAGCTATCCATAACTTTGCTCTCACCTAGGATTCGCACCTAATTGTAGTTCAAGCCAGAGGCGCCAAAATGGCGCTAGCCCTTTATTGACAAGGGTTAGCGCCAACCGCATGATAATAGAAATGATTATTGTTAAGAACATTTTTAGCTAACCCAGCCCCAATGCAAACCTTTAGCTATTAGCTGAAAGTAATGCGGCTGTTTAGCCATTAAAATCATTAGATTACATAAATCTAGACATTAATTAAGCATAAAAAAGGCCACCCTAAGGTGGCCATTTCAATCGGCGCAAACTAAACACTAAAAATTCAACTTTGCCTTACCCTTGAGGCCGTCGTTATCCTCAACCGTCAGCTTTACCTTACTGGCGCGGTGACCGAAGCTGATGGCAACCGGGCCCGTCTGCTTGCTGCCATTGTTAAACTTCCACGACTGGGACACTATCCCACCGTCTGCGTCATAGCTTAGCGAGATGAACAGATCCATAAACCAGAGATCCAGATGCTCGATAACGGCAACAGGCTTTTGCTGCTTCACCTGTACCTTGACCACCTGAGTCACGCTATGGCTCAGACCATCGTTGTCGGTTACCGTCAGGGTCACTGGGTACTCACCGGCCTTAGCGTAGCGATAGCTAAGCTGCTTGCCGCTGGCGGTCTCACCGTTACCGAGATCCCATTGATAATCGACGATCTCACCATCTTCATCCGTGGCGCTGCTCACCAGGCTCAGGGTACGGCCCTGTAACTCATAACTGAAGCTAGCGACCGGCGCTATGGTCTCACGTTCCAGCAGCAGGGAGATCACCACAGGGTCATGGTCCGAAGAGCGATAGGCATCGCTGCTGTAGAGCGACTCAATCTGACCGGCAGACTTAAACTCTTCGTTGTAGTCCAGCAGTCTTGGCTCGTCGGTATTGATATGCCACTCGGCCACATCGACAACCCTGTCGGCTAACTGAGTATTGGCCAATGCATGGTCAAGCTGCCCCGTCTCACCGGAGAAGACATAGGAGTATGCGCCCGACTTGCCCAGATGGTCGAACAGCTCGAGGTAACCGGCGCCGCGTAGCGCATCGATTGGATCTTCCTTGGCATAGGCATTCATGTCACCAATCACCAGGGTTGGCAGCTCGCCATACTCGCTGGCCAGCCAAGTCCCCAGGGCGGTCGCCGCGCGGGTACGGGTTAGGTTACAGTTACCCTGACCATCGTTGAGGTCTGGGTCACCCAGGCTGACACAATCACTGCCCTTAGACTTAAGATGGTTTACCGCCACTACGAGTTGTTGATCTTCACCCAAGACCTCGAAGGCCTGGGTCAGACTCGGACGGTTCTTACCATCGTTAAACAGCACCTCACCCTGCTCATCCAGCGGCGAGTTGGCGCTAGACAGCACCTTGGCCGCGCCCACAGGCGTAACGCGATCGCTACGATATAACATGCCCACAGTAATGGCGTCTGTGCCTATGGTTGGCGTTGGCGCCGAGATAAACTGATATCTTGTCTCGCCCACCGCCTGGTTCAGACCGCTCACCAGGTCATTGATAGCAGACTCACTACCAAAGCCGTCGTTTTCTATCTCCATCAGGCCGAAGATATCGGCGTCTATGCTCACCATGGCGCTGATGATCTTGGCGCGCTGACGGGCAAACTCGCTTGGCGTATCGGCGCCGCGAGCCGTCGGGAAGCCGCCGCCCTGGCCATCGCCGTTGAAGTAGTTCAGCACGTTGAAGCTGGCGACCTTGAGGTTACCGCCAGCGGCCAAGGCTGGCTCGCTGCTTCTTGGGTTGGTCGCCACGAAGTTAACCGTATCGATTGGCATCAGGCGATACTTGCCAAAGCCATAGTGCATCACGGCGTGAAGCCCGGTAATAGAGTCGCCCACACGCACAGTATTGTCGGCGCTCAGGCCTGGTGCTGGGTAACGCACAGGGTCTGGGTTTTGTGAGGTTAGTCCGTCGTCCAGCAGCACTGAGTCTAAGGCGTTGGCCTGACTCACCGCCAGCGCGTCACTGCCAGGCTCGGCCACCTGAGTCCCAATGAAGTGACGCTTGCTACCAAGCAAGATCTCGCCGTAGCGTCCCAGGTTATAGACCTCATTCACCACCAGGTTCTGGGTAAAGTGTACACGCATGCCTTCGACTGCTTCCAGGTCGCTGCTCTGGGCCAGTGGCAGGCTCACCTCGGCGGCGCTCGGCAGAGCCTGAGCGCTGTCACACAAGGCGTGCTCGCTGACATTGGTCAGCTCGGTCAGGCCGTTATACTCCTTGACCGTGGCGGTCAGACGCACGCGATCGCCCGTCTGATAACCCAGCGAACCACCGGTATAGACGAAGACCCCCTCTGAGGTGTTGATGTCACCGTCAACCTCGGCATCGGCCATCTGCAGGAACAGACCCTTGAGCCCAGCCTCCTGATTGCTGGTCACGATCGCCTCGACCGTTACACTCTGTCCGTTGAGGGGGCTGATATCGCTACTGCCCTGCAGTGCTGAGATCTTGGTGGCCGGATCATGGCAGACCAGGCTCACCGGCGGCTCGGTAGGATCCGTCGGGTCAGTTGGATCTGTCGGACCTTGACCGGCAAACTGGCCGAGATCGCTAAAATCATCCTGTACATGCCCTGTCCAGGTGGCCAGGGTCACGGCATCATCGAGCTGAGTATCGGCGATCAGCTGGTTAGGATCCCGGCGCAGGGTGTTATTCTGCGTCGACAGATCGCCGCTGCCCCACTCTGACCCCGGATCTGTGCCCAACTGACCAAGACTGTCGATCACCTGGCCCTGCTTGCGCAGCACTAAGGTGTCGTCACCGTTGAAGAAACTGGCAGTGCTTAGCTGATTGGCGACCGCTAAGATCTCACCGGCGGCATCGTTATCGGCCACAACATAGGTCTTGCCGGCAGCCAGGCTACCGCTAAGGGCTATGGTAGAGCCGGCACTGGTGCTGCCGTTAAAGTAGAACTCGAGTTGATATTGACTTAAATCGATGGCGGCGCCGGTGGGATTGTAGAATTCGACGGCCTTGTTGTTGCTGCTGCCTTCTACATACTCTGAGATGATCAGATCGTCTGCGGCCTGGGCAAAGGTGGAGACACCACCAATCGCCAAGGCAAGCGCGCTTGCTTTAGTAAACATATTAACCCCTAAAATTATCCATTAACCTAGTGTTTAACTAGTGCTGTGCTAGACAGTATCCGAGTCTTATCGCTCAAATTACTGCGGTGCTGATCCTTCGACCAGCGCACACTATAAATCAGCTTAGTGACAAAGAGGTTACAAATTTTACATAAAGTCAATACATCGAGCGTTAAGCACAATTGACAGATTAGAGGCGATTTTGCAGCATAATTCTCTTTTATCAGCGCCTCGATGAAGTCAGTCGACAGGGGGTTACTGAGGTAAACTGATTTAGGGGCTGACGTGAAGAAGTACGAGATAAGCAGCTTAAAGATAAAAGCTTAGAGATAAAAGCGAAAGCCAGGCCCAGGGCTATAAGCCCAGGCCCGGCTCAAAACAAACCTATACTTTGGATTGCTTTTTGTTGAATGTGCTTAGTTGTCCTGCCAGATCATCACCTTGGCCGGCTCGCCGCCCTTGCGAGTCGCGCGGTACATGCCTTCGGTGTTAAATGGGGTGGCGATGTTGCCGCGCTGATCGATGGCAATCACCCCGCCGGTACCACCTGCGGTGATCAGGCGCTGGTTGATCACCTCATCCGCCGCCTGCAGAATCGATTTTTGTTGATACTTCACCTTGGCGCAGATATCCCCCGCCACATGGTAGCGAATGAAATACTCGCCATGGCCGGTGGCCGACACCGCGCACACCTGGTTTTCCGCATAGGTACCGGCGCCGATCACCGGCGAATCACCGATACGGCCGAAACGCTTGACCGTCATGCCGCCGGTCGAGGTGCCGGCCGCCAGGTTGCCTTGCTTATCCAGCGCCACGGCGCCCACGGTGCCAAATTTGTAATCCAAATCCAGATAGTTAACCGAGGCCTGATAGTCAGGCTTGCCCGCCTCCTTGCTCTCGGCCGCCTTCAACTTGGCCTTAGCATCGAGAAGCTGCTGATAGCGACTGTCGGTATCAAAATAGGTCACAGGAACCAGGCTAAAGTCCTGACTCAGGGCAAACTCCTCCGCTCCCTGACCCGAGAGCATCACGTGGGGCGACTTGTCCATCACAGCGCGCGCCAGGTTGATCGGGTTTTTAATATGTTTCACCCCGGCTACGGCGCCGGCGTTGAGGCTGCGGCCATCCATGATGGAGGCGTCCATCTCATGGGTGCCGTCATAGGTGTAAACCGCGCCTTTACCCGCATTAAACAGCGGACTGTCTTCGAGAATATTGATGGCAGTGGTCACCGCCGTCAGGCTATCGCCCCCCTTCTCGAGCACCTTATAGCCGGCATCCACCGCCTCTTTTAGCTTGTCGCGGTAGGCTTGCTGCTGCGCCTCGGTTAGATTGGCCTTAGAGATAGTGCCGGCGCCGCCATGGATGGCGATGGAAAATGGCTGGGTTTCGGCCGCTACGCCTGTGCTGATCAACAGGCCCATCAGGCCGGCCAGTAGGGAGGGGGTAAAAGTGCTTCTCACGGTAGACTTCCTCGTTATTGTTTGCCTTCTTTGTACCGATTTTCATCATTAATTACAATCACCATCTTGCTTGGCCTCTATAATCTGCGACAATAAACAGCAACAAACTTTTCAACTAGATAGAGCCTTTTTCTTGCGGATCTTTGCGACCTTATCCCGGCTATCGATACTCGCCCTACTCAGCTTCAGCATGGGGGTCTCCCCCGTCTGGGCAAACGACTGGTTGAAGGTCGAGGTCGACGGCGCGAGCGAGTCGCTTAAACGCAACATCACCGCCCACCTCGGCGCCCTCCCAAGCTCAGAGGTGCAGCGCCGCGCTTATATCTTCAACGCCGAAGAGAACATAGAGGCCGCGCTACACTCCCTGGGCTACTACAAGGGCAAGATAGACCAGCAGCTGGAGAGCCCAGAATCTGGCCCCTGGACGCTCCGCCTAACCGTCACCCCAGGCGCCCCGACGGTGATCCAGTGGATAGATATTCAGCTGTCCGGCGAGATCCTCGATGATGAGGTGATCAACGCCTGGCTCAGGCAGATAAAAGTCAAACCCGGCGATGTGCTCAATCATGGCGAATATGAGGCGATCAAGTCGCAGCTGCTCACCTACGCCCTAGCCAGGGGTTACTTCGAGGGCAAATATCTGACCAATCAGATAGTGGTCAACCGGGATCTCGACAGCGCGCAGATCAGCCTGCATTACGACTCGGGCCCACGCTATCGTATCGGCGAGGTCAGCTTCAATGGTCACGACTTAGTGCCTGGGTTTCTCGACAAGCTGATCCCTTTTGAGCCAGATTCCCACTACAGCACGGGTAAGATAGGCGCCCTCAACCGTGAGTTGGTGGATACCGGCTACTTCACCAATATCAAGGTGCTGCCGCAACTGGACAGGATGCAGGATGACCGAGTGCCCATTCGGGTAGAGGTAACGCCTAAACCCAGCCACTCCATCGAGCTGGGTCTGGGCGCCGACATAGGCAACTCCATCGACAATAACATAGAACCGAGAGTCAGGGTGACCTGGCGCACGCCGCAGATCAACCGTTATGGCCACTCACAGGAGACCAGCGTCGAATGGTCGCCTGACAGGCCCAAGTTTCTAACCACCTATACCATTCCCCTCACCCATCCGCTGGACGATCAGCTTAAACTACGGCTCGGCCTGCTGAGGGATAAATATGGGGTGAGCCAGATCTACGATCCCGATAAGCGCGACTATCGCAACACGGGTGAGCTGGAATCGATCAAGAAACTCGTGGGGGTCGTCAGGCAAAAACGCCTGCAAAACCAATGGCTGTTTACCTATTCGTTAGATGCCATCAACGAAGAGTATACCCAGTCTGATATCAAGTATAATCCCGACGTCCTGCTGCTCGGCACCAGCCTGTCCAAGACCACCCGAGGCGACAAGAGCCTGGATCCTAAGTCGGGCTTCTTTCAATATTACAGCCTGGAGCATGCCGACCCGAGTCTTGGTTCAGATCTACGTCTGACCCGGCTACAGGCCAAGTTTAAGTGGATAGACACCTTCTTCGACAAGCACAGGTTTGTCTCCCGGCTGGATCTGGGCGCCAACCTGGTGAGCGAAGAGAATCTGCCCATGGTGCCCCCCTCGCTGCGCTACTTTGCCGGGGGCGATCAAAGTATCCGCGGCTATAGCTATCAGGAGCTTGGCCCCTATATCGAATATACCAACAGCCAAGATCAGCTGGCCCGCATGGTGGTGGGTGGCCGCTACCTCATGGTCGGCAGCCTGGAGTATCAATACTATCTCACCCCTACCTGGCGAGTGGCTACCTTCGTCGATGCCGGTAATGCCTTCGACGATAAGCAGTTCGAGCCCATCGTCTCTGTGGGCGGCGGTGTCCACTGGATCTCCCCCATCGGCCCCATCAAGCTCGACCTGGGTGTGGGCCTTAAGGAGACTGAGACAGTTGATCGCAGCTGGCGCATCCATCTCACCATGGGGGCCGAGCTATGATAGAGCGGCCAGATGGAATCGACCAAGGGCAGATGACGCCGGAACAGCTGCTATCAACGCAGAGCGGCGAAACGGCAGCACAGAGATCTTTGCTATACCGCCTGCTCTGCTGGCTGCGTAACCTGGTCAGGGTGCTGCTCTATCTGCCGCTCGCCCTGCTCATCCTGCTGGCTATCTTGATAGGCACCCCCTTTGGCAGTCGTATCGCGGTCAATCTCGCCGATCTCTTGGTGCCGGACTTAAGCCTGAGCTACGGCGGTGGTACCCTCAACGGTCAGCTGCAACTGGAACACGCCAAGTGGCAGATGACAGGCATAGAGGTCGAAACCGAGGGGCTTAGCCTCAACTGGCGCCCCCTGTGCCTGCTACAGCGCCAGGTATGTGTCGACTCGCTAGGCGCCGATGCGGTAAGGGTCGATATCGACACAGACAAGCTCACTTCATCATCGCCAGACGCTCCTCTCGAGGAGACAGCACCAACTGACGAAACAAGCGAGCATACTCCGCTCACCCTGCCTATCGGCATAATCCTCAACCAGAGCGACCTCAATCAGATTAGGGTGCGGGTCAATGAGATGCAGTTTAATGCCGAGCAGCTCGCGGCCAAGGCCAGCTGGTTAGAGACAGGCCTGAGGGTCAATCGGCTCGACAGCAACGGTCTCTTGGTCTCGATTCCCCTTGGGCAGAGCGAAGATGGCGCGCAGCAAAATCAAACTAATAGCCAAATGCAGGCTCAAAATCAGGTAAAAGCTGACCAGCAAGACGCGCAGGCGAGCTGGCCCTTGAGTCAGTTGCCCGAGGTCGAGATCCCCATGCCCATCTTTGTCGATGGCGCACATCTGGTTGACAGTGAGCTCAGGCTCGGCGAGCGCATAGACAAATTTGCCGCTATCGACCTTGCCGGCAGCTACCTTGGCTATAAGATCACCGTCGATAGCCTGACCCTAGATCATGACTATGGTAAGGCGCGCCTCGATGGTGAGATGAGCCTGGTTCAAGACTATCCCATGGCGCTGCATCTCGAGGCGGATCTCACCAGCAACAAGGTCAGCGAGCTGCCGGATCTCAAGCGCCAGCACCTGAACGCAGAGTTCAACGGCGGTTTCTCAGCCCTTGCCGTCAAGCTAAAGGGCGAGGGTCACCTCGCGCTGGACCTAGATGCCGAGGCGAACCTGAGCACGCCTGCAATGCCCTACAAGATGACGCTTTCCAGCCCGCACCTGATGTGGCCGCTAGTTCAGGCCCAATATGAGGCCAAGGCATTGGCCCTTACATCGAGCGGCAGCTTAGCGTCCCAGAGCCTTAGTCTAAATGGTGAGCTTAAGACTCCTTATCACCCCTGGTTAAGCCTGAAGACCCAGTTGACCCATCAGGATAAGCAAGTCGAGGTGGCGGCGCTTACCGTCGACAGCGAGATGGGCAATCTAGATCTTAAGGGCAACCTGGGCTACGGCGAGACGATTAGCTGGCAGCTAGAGGCCGACACCCAAGGCTTAGATCTTGCCCAGCTGGATGTAATGCCTGATAAACCTCTGCCCGAAACTCAGATAAGCGGCAGCCTGCATAGCCAGGGACGCTTTAGCGATAAACAGTGGTCGGTAGGCATCAGCCAGGCGGATCTCGAAGGCCAGGTGGATCAATACCCCCTTAGGCTTCAGGGAGATATCTCCCTGAACGATAAGTTCCAGCTTAACGCAGAGCATCTGCAGCTCGACGCCCTGGAATCGCAGCTTACCCTCTCCGGACGGGTAGATGATGCCTGGGCGCTAGACGGTCAGCTAAGCGTGCCCGCGCTGAGCCTGTGGGATCCCAATGCCAGCGGCGCCATCAAGGCGGTGATCAATGTCTCGGGCGATGACGAGCACCCGGAAGTGGCCATCAACGCCGATACCATAGAATTTAAGTACGCCGATATCACGGTAGACAAGGCCAAGCTTATCGCCTTCTACCGCCCCCAGGATGCACATCAGTTTGCCCTATCCTTGAAGTCCTCAGGTATCAAGGGGCAAGGCATGGCGCTGAATAACCTCACCTTGGGCTTTAAGGGGGATATGGCCAAACAGAAACTGGGCCTGCAGACCTATGGCGACCTGCAGCTTAACACCTCTATCGCCTCCACCTTCGACGAGAAAACCCAGCGCTTCGACGCCAAGATAAAGCGCATCAGCCTCAATTCTCGCCTCGGCGCCATGGCGCTGGATGAGCCCATCGACCTCTATTGGGACAACAAGCGCGCCAAGGGCGAGATCTCCCCCTTCTGTTGGCGACATGACGCCGCCAGTCTGTGCCTCACCGACACCGCAGAGCTTGGCGACAAGGGCGATACCCGATTGCAATTTGTCGGCGATCTCGGCGCCCTGCTGTCACCCGTGCTGCCTGAAAATCTTAAATGGAAGGGGCCGACTCAGCTCGATGGCGAGCTTCAATGGGCCAAGGGCGCCAAGCCCACGGGTCAGCTAACCCTGGCCATGGCGCCGGGACAGTTCGATCTCACCACCACCAAGCGCCATATTGAGGCACAGTACCATTACCTCAACCTCAAGGCCCGCCTGGATGAGCTGCAACTGGCCATAGACACACAGCTGGAATCAGAGCGTTTCGCCAAGATAGACAGTCAGCTCACCATAAGCACAGATCCCGAGCACAGGCTGAGCGGCAAGATAGATCTTAAAGATATCGACCTGCATGCCCTGGCCGACTTTACGCCTCAGCTTGAGGTGCTCGACGGTCAGGTCTCCAGCGCCATCATCTTGGGCGGTACGCTGAATGAACCGGATCTCAGCGGCACGTTAGATCTGGTCAATGGCCAACTGGCGGCGGCCGCTAACCCGACCCTGCTGGATAACATCAACCTCAAACTCACCCTGCAGGGGCAGACGGGCCAGGTGAAGGGTCAGTGGACCATGGGCGATGGCAAGGCCAAGGTAGATGGCGTGATTGGCTGGCAAGAGGGCCTCAAGGGGGATCTTAATTTTAGCGGCGACAAGCTGGCCATCATTCAGCCACCGCTGGCGATACTGGATGTGTCGCCGGATCTGGACATCAGCTTTAGCGATAAGCACCTGGATATTCGCGGCAAGCTGGATGTGCCATCTGGCCACATCAAAATCGTCCAGCTGCCCGAGGGCGGCGTGGCCGAGTCCAGCGACGTGGTGTTCAACGACAGTCTGGCCAGTCAAGCCCAGGTGAAAGATCCCATCGCCGTCACCAGCCAGATAGCGATCAAGGTAGGCGACAAGCTCACCATAGACGGCATGGGGCTCAGAGGCATGCTGGTGGGCACCCTGGAGCTGCGCCAGGCCGCCTTTAAGCCGCCGCTACTCTATGGCGACATCAAGGTGGTTAACGGTAACTACAAATTTATGGGTCAGACCCTCTCAATCAAGGCGGGTGAGGTGCAGTTTGTCGGCCCCATGGCGGTGCCTAACCTGAATATCGAGGCGATTCGCGAGATCAAGGATGAAGATGTGGTCGCCGGGGTACGCATTACCGGCACGCCGCTAAAACCTGTGGTCACCCTCTTCTCCAACCCTGCCAAGGAGCAGGCGGAGATCCTCTCCTACATTATCAAGGGCACAGGGCTGAATAACACCAGCTCAGATCAGAACAATGCCCTGATGATGGGCGCCGCCCTCACCCTGGGCAATCAGCTGGGGGACAACGCCTTTAGCAATCTCGGCAGCTCCGCCTCCAGCATCATAGAGAAGTTCGGCATCTCCAACGTGCAGTTCGACGCCAACGACGATGGCAAGGTCGCCATCAGTGGCTTCATCGGCGAAGATCTTATGGTCAAATATGGTGTCGGGGTGTTCAACCCAGGTTATGAGATGACGGTGCGCTACTACCTGATGTCCCAGCTCTATCTGGAGAGCGTCTCGGGTACCATCTCCAAGACACTGGATATCTACTACAACTTCGATATCGATTAACGCCGCGAGTAACAAACAGATTTAAAGACGCCATAAAAAAGCCGCTTCAATGAGCGGCCTTTTTATCAAAGGGTTTTGCAGCTGGCGCTTAAGCCTTGCTCGCTTCGGCCGATTGCATCAGATTCGCCTTATAACGCTGCCACACCTTGCCGCTGTTGATGCCGTAGCTACGCATCAATACAGGCACGTCGTTGTGGTTGTGATCTTTGGCCAAAGCTTCGAGCGCCTGGTAGAAGTCCAGCGCCAGTTCGCGCGCCTTCTCGATGGCAAAGTACTCTTCACCCACACGGCTATAGAGGCCTTTGAAGCCGTTAAGGATCAACACATAAAGCGGGTTACCCGAATGGTACGCCAGGGTGTGATGCAGTTGGTAATCGAACTCGATAAAAGCCTTGGCATCGTCTTTCAGGGTGGCCAGTGGCGCTAACGCCTCAAGCACCTTGTCTGGGTTGTAACGGACGGCGCCCTTAAAATAGATGGCGCTGATGTTGGTGCGGGCAGATAAAAGCTGCTCCAGCAGCACAGGTTCACCGGCAGGGTTAAGATCGGCGATGGTTTCCAGCACGTTCAGACCCGAGGTTTCCCAGATATCGTTAACTCGTGTTGGCTTACCGTGTTGAATGGTCAACCAGCCGTCACGGGCCAAGCGCTGCAGCACTTCACGCAGCGTTGTACGTGTCACGCCGATCAATTCAGACAGTTCACGCTCGGCAGGTAGAATGGAACCGGGTGGAAACTTTCCCTCCCAAATCGAACGAACAATATACTTTTCGGCAAAGCTCGCAGGACCTTTCGCTTCAATAATATCTTTGTCTTTAGGCGCTACAGGTACTTGGGGGACAGTTGTCATCAGGCCACTATTCCAATTTATTCAAAGTTATCTTGGGAACTGATCATACCAGAGCGGTAAAAAATGGAAACCTAATCCGTAACATTACTGGATAAGATCAAGGACTCAGATCTCATTACTGGGCAAAATACACACCACATCAACAAGCTTGTGATATAGATTGCAGTTAATGTCCGTTTTTGGGCAATAGGTGCCATAAAAGTATTAAATTCTACATATCATTAGGATACACTGAATTGAACAGCGGACAGTTCGTTAACTTTCTGTCAAAAAATAATTATATAGATGAGAGGATGCCATGCCTGTGACCATGAGTCAGGCGTTTATTGACAATTTCTTAGGAAATTCTCCTAAGTGGTTCAAAATCGCAATTTTATCATTCTTAGTGATCAACCCGATCGTCTTCTACCTCAACCCATTCGTCGCCGGATGGTTACTGGTAGTCGAGTTCATCTTCACGCTGGCAATGGCGCTGAAATGTTATCCCCTACAACCCGGTGGTCTGCTGGCCATCGAAGCCGTCATCATAGGCATGACCTCGCCCAGTCAGGTCTTGCATGAAATAGAAGCCAACCTGGAAGTACTGCTGCTATTGATCTTCATGGTGGCCGGCATCTACTTCATGAAACAGCTGCTGCTGTTTGTGTTCACCAAGATGATCACCAAGATCCGCTCTAAGGTAGTGGTCTCCTTGATGTTCTGTGTGGCATCGGCCTTCCTGTCGGCCTTCCTCGATGCGCTGACGGTAATCGCCGTGATCATCGCCGTGGCCGTAGGCTTCTACTCCATCTACCACAAGGTGGCCTCTGGCAAAAGTTTTACCGACGATCATGACCACACCTCCGACAGCCATGGTGAAGGACATCCCCTGTGTGAAGATGAGCTAGAGGCATTTCGTGGCTTCCTGCGTAACCTGCTGATGCACGCCGGTGTCGGTACCGCATTGGGTGGTGTGTGCACCATGGTGGGTGAGCCGCAAAACCTGATCATCGCCGCCCAGGCCAACTGGCAGTTCGGTGAGTTTGCCCTGCGCATGGGCCCGGTTACCGTGCCTGTGTTCATCTCGGGTATCGCCACCTGTTTCCTGGTGGAAAAGTTTAAGTGGTTTGGCTACGGCCAACAGCTGCCAGAGGCGGTACACAAAATTCTGTCCGATTACGCCTCCTATGAAGATGCGCACCGCACCAAGCATGACAAGATCAAGCTGGTTATCCAAGCGTTTGTGGGTGTATGGCTGATCGTCGGCCTGGCCTTCCACCTGGCCTCTGTGGGCCTTATCGGTCTGTCGGTGATCATCCTAACCACCGCCTTTAACGGCGTCACCAACGAGCATGCCCTGGGTAAGGCCTTCGAAGAGGCACTGCCCTTCACCGCGCTGCTGGCAGTCTTCTTCGCCATCGTGGGCGTGATTATCGACCAGCAACTGTTCGCCCCAGTGATCCAGTGGGCACTGAGCTACGAGGGTAACACCCAGCTGGTGATCTTCTATATCGCCAACGGCCTGCTCTCTATGGTGAGTGATAACGTGTTCGTGGGTACCGTCTATATCAACGAGGTGAAAGCCGCGCTGTTAGATGGGCAGATCACCCGCGATCAGTTCGACCTGCTGGCAGTTGCCATCAACACGGGGACCAACCTGCCATCTGTGGCAACTCCTAACGGTCAGGCGGCCTTCCTGTTCCTGCTGACCTCGGCGATTGCCCCATTGATCCGACTCTCCTACGGTCGCATGGTGTGGATGGCGCTGCCCTACACTATCGTATTGTCTATAGTGGGCATCCTGGCCATCGAAACAGGATTCCTGGGCGAGATGACCCAGTACTTCTACGATTCCCATATGCTGATCCACCACTCGGTGGCGGAAGCGGCCAAGGGCGCAGTCACCGGACACTAATTTGTTGATTGACTGAACTTATCTAGTTTCGTAAAGTCTTAAAAACGCCTCTAGCAGTTAGAGGCGTTTTTTTATAGGAGAATATCGTTGAGTGCCCTGACCCGATTTGCACAGTCTCGTTTAGCCTGGACCCTACTGCTACTCACAGCCGTAGGCCTGGAAGCTTGTGCCCTCTTCTTTCAACACGTGATGAAACTCGACCCCTGCGTCATGTGTATCTATCAGCGCTTAGCGGTACTCGGCGTACTCACCGCCGGCCTCATCGGCGTGGTTGGCCATCAATTCCGTCTGCTGCGTTTCCTCGGCGTACTCCTGTGGGGCGTTAGCGCCGCCTGGGGCCTCAAGCTGGCACTGGAACTGGTCGAGATGCAAACCAACCCATCGCCCTTCTCCACCTGCTCCTTCCTGCCGGAATTTCCAGAATGGATGCCGCTACACGAGTGGTTCCCTTCTGTCTTCCTGCCGACGGGCATGTGCACCGACATTCCATGGGAGATGTTTGGTATCACAATGTCACAGTGGATGGTGGTGGCCTTCAGCACCTACCTGATTGCCCTGGTGGTGTTTATTGTTCCGGCGTTAATGCCGACTAAGAAAGCCTAATTGCGTTTAGGTTATTGCTTATAAGAAACGCCCTTAATGGGCGTTTTTTGTGGCTAGCTATCGCCTAGCCACGCATGTCGCTTGATGACATACCAAGCTTGAGTTCGCTTAAATTTCGCTTAAGTAACACCAAGCTTCATAGCTACTTACCAAGAATGTATTAAGTCGCACCTTCACTGCAACCTAACGCCTGCCCGGCGGGGGATGTGCAGATACGCCTGTGAGACGGTGAGTGAAGCACCGCTTCGTGCTCACGAACGAGAGGCATGGATGCCGAACTGGCATTTAAACAGGGATGTTGTTTGAATATATCCCTATAGGCTCTGCCGAAACATCCCTGTTTCGGAAGCTCACCGGCGTATCTGCACCCGGTATCTAACGTCTCTTCGATTTGGCGGCATTGGTAATGAAAAGAAGATAAGACAGAGATTAGAGGTACAAGCTCCTGCTTAAGAATGAGGAGCTAGGATGTGTAAAAACTGAGATAAACAGGCTAAACGCCGAAGTCACTTGTTATATATTTTTACGATACTTGCGCTCTGAGGAGTACCAAAGCCAATTGGTCCAAATTAAACCGCCAACTGGAAAAACGATAATAGCGACAAGCAGTCTAACCCAAATAGGTTCCTGTGGCTGAAACAACTGCATCAAAGTTGACCATAGCACTGCAGTAGAAACGCCCCTAAACAGAAAGCCATTCATCCAGATAAATTTAGCTTTACCCTTGGCACGTACTTGCTTCCATTTTTCCATATTCATCGACTTCTCCATAACTCGATTACCCCATAACGCCACATTCAGCGTAAGCAACTTTAGCACCCAGCCTACCCCAACGCACGATGAACACAAAACCCAACAGATTCATCTGCAAATCAACTCTCCAATAAAATTTGCTATGACCCCATTTATGTTAGCAATCACGCAGCTATTTCTTCACATGCAAAGAAAATCTCAACTCCATCATACTGGAAGGCTGGGCGTTGTTTGACCACGCTGACTACCACCGGCTTTAGAATGAAGTTGGCCATGGCACGTTGTTCAGACTTGGCAGCGTGGATGATTTCCAGCGTTTTGGGCTGAAGGATTTGGTCTAGGTTTCGGTTTAGGTTTTGCAGTTCGTCCTTGGTCAGCATGAAGCTTACGGCCAGGTATTCGAGCTGATGCTGTACCAGTTTGAGCATGCGCTTTCGGTCTTCTTCCACGAGTTTTCCAGCGATCTTGTTCGTGATGGCTGAGGAGATCACCCCACCGATAATGCCACCTGCGGCGCGGCCTAGCATGGCGGAGACCGGACCGAAGGGGCTGAATACGATGCCACCAGCAATCGAGCCGACGGTGCCACCGGCAATGCCAGACGACACCACTGCCAGATTCTTGACAAATTGGGCTTTGGATATGCGGCCACGGACCATTTTGACCATATCCGGACCAGTGGTGACGGCGATCAGCACGATGGAGGTGATCACGGTGCCGCGCAGGGCTTTGTTGAGGCTGTTCGTGGAGCTAACGCCAAAGCCTTTCTGCAGCAGGCTACGTTTACTGTGCGACAGTGCTGAAACGTCGATCTTGCTCAGCACATTCTGCACCACGGCGACCCGGTTGAGTTGCTGGGCACCAACGTATACACTCAGGCTCTTACCGAAGGTTTTGCCGCCCTGTATGGCGGCGACCTTGAGTGCTTGCTTCTTGTCACCAGTGGAGGCGTAGTAGACGCAGGCACTCAGGGCAAAGCTGATGCCACCAGCCACGGTACCGACAATCGCCCCTTCGGCGATGTCATACGCGACTGATTCAAGAGTGCCGAACTTGGTGATGTTTTTGGCCTGATCATAGGTCAGATGACCTTTGACCACCAGGTCTTTGGCCTGCTCGGTATCGCTGACGCCCGGCACCTTACCGTCCTTGATCTTGTTTTTCATGGTTTCTAAGGCCAGTTCGTACTGGTCCTTGGGCACCTCGATCTGCATGGGCTTGCCCTGGGCATCCAGGTATTTGTAGTTGCCACCCTGCCCGTCAAAACCTGCACCTACACTGCGCGCGGCAGTCCTGCAGTATTTGGTTTGCAGGCTGGCACCGTCAACCAGACGGTCTGCGCCGTTTTTGGCGTTGTCGCCGCCGACGAGTTCCACTTCTTTCATCATCAGCTTGTCAATCCTGTGGTTGGCGTTTTCGGCGGCAAAACCGTGACCCTGGCCGCCGGTGGCGAACAACTTATGGTTGGTATCCAACGCCACACCACCGGCCATCAGCACAAAGCCACTGGTGGCGGCGCAGTCGAGAAACTCCTTGTAGGGTTTGTCTTTGATTTCCAGGCACAGGTTCTCGGTTTCGCGGCAGGTGGTGGAGCAGAACCATTCGCCCTGCTCTGGCACGTGGCCCTCTTCGGCGTGCCCGCAGGAGGTACAAACTCGGATGTTGTCTAACTGTTTTAGCGGTACAAAGAAAGCGTTGGTGCCGATGCCGTAGATCACGCCCAGCCCTGCATTGAATTCGAGAAAGTCTCTGGCCTGCTCTTCATTCAGACAGTAGGTCTGGCCGATCAATTGTACCACTACATCCAAGTCCAGGCGGGCCGTTGCGTTGATCATATCTTCAATGCGCCGGCGGTTGTGCTCGTCCCAATTGGCATTGAAGACCCAAGAGTCAGCCAGTATCTCATATTCATGCAGCACACCTCGCTCGACTAGCAGGACGACGCAGCCCTGATATAGCGCCTCGGCATCGGCCTGATCCAGGTGATGCTCATCGGCCAGCGTTTCACAGTGTTCCCGGGCATTGAGTTGCTCGGTCTCGGACAGTTCGGCAAAAGCTTGGGAGCAGAAGGTCCAGCGCACATTGGTGTCCATCAGAGCGTACAGTTGCACCAGCAGGCCAACCACCCAGTAAGCGCCGCCCAGCCAGGTTTGCAGACCGTTCAGTGATTCGGTCTCGGCGGCGATACGGGGTGAGATGATGGCACATAGGGTTAGCAACAGAGCGGCATGGAACAGCGCCCAACTTTGCCTCTCTTTCTTTAGCAGCAGGGCCTGATTGGCATTGATTGCATTGAGCCCGCGAGTCTTGAACACGGCACCGATAACCGCCAGTCCAACCAGCAGCGTGATCAGGTTGCGGTAGTAACCAAAGCCCGTATTCTGCAGCCCGTAGTTGTGCCCTTCAAGGTAGATCCAGCCAACCAGCAGAGTGAACCCAGCTAGCATCAGGTAAGGCATGACCAGCTTTAACCGCAGGGCATTGGCGCATTTTTCCAATAGAATCGCCGACAAGGCAGCAGGTCCCAAGAACACAGCGGCTACCAAGCCCAGCACGCCACCAGCCACTACCACTATGAATTTTATAATTTTTTTCAACAAAACAATGCCGACAACCAACACAATCAACCCTAACAAAAGATGCAGCATCTTTCCTCCGAACCTTAAAAATAAAACCATTAACCATTCAATATGGAAATTTTGATCATCACCCTACGTGCACAAAAAGATCTAGTTCACGAGCTATCAGCCTCGTGTAACGAGCAGTTCATTAATTCGGAGAGAGGTGGTTTTCGCTACTCAATCCGTGAGTTTATAATCCGTGCCCTTCGGGCTAATTTGAGGCAACCCTGCGGCGGGAGGGTTGTATCTCTTCTTCACTTGAAGTCAATTGCTGGCCTCTTAAAAATTTAGCTTTAAGAGCCTAGGTTAGAGCTTTCAAGCTGTCATAAATGAATGAGGTGTTTATACCATTACATTTGGCGCTATCTAATACTTCGGCTTAACTTAAATATCACTTCTGTTTTGCTAAAAATCGTCTGCCGCAAGTTAAGAACGCTTATTAGCGACAATATCGGATACATAAATTATGACTACCTAACTCACCTCACAGCAACACCATAAGCAATTGAAACTTTGACTAATAATAAGGTGGCGTCACTAGAAGAAAGTAACTCATCCCAAAACAAAACGAGACCGAACTTATTTAAAAAAGACGAGACATTCACCGCTTCCGGTTGGAAATAAATGAGAGCAAAGTTAACTTTTAAAGGGGTATGATTGGCGCATGTTGGTTGGCTTTTTCATTCCCTGAATGGCGTAGTCGATGTTAGATTCGAGTTAGCCTAGCTCTGTCCTTGATTGGTGATACTTTAATCTAACTTGTTGCTGATATTCAACATCTCATTTCACATTTTTATACGTTTTTTCTTTAAGAATAATAGCTTGTATCTACTAGCAACAGATGAAGCCAAATCGAAGAAACGTTAGATACCGAGTGTAGATGCATCTGCGGACGTCGATGGCAGGGATGCCATCGTCGAGCCTCCAAGGATGACTCTCTTTAAAGCAAAGAGTCGGCGTGTAGCAGATGTATCTGCACATAAGCCTCCCGGAGGCAATTGATCCACCATGAAGAGATGATTCTAGGCGCCCTTCCAAATACAAAACGTCGCTAGACGCTCGGCCCAAACATCATCCGATACCAGCAAGGTTAAATCGAAGAGACAATTAACTTGGTGCAGGTGCGGCTGAGGCCTTCGACAGCAGGGATGCTGTCGTAGAGCGCCCAAGGAGGGGTTTACAGCGTGCCGCAGCAGCACCTGCACGAAGAGCCTGCCGCAGGCAATAAGTAACATTGATGGCTAACGCTACAGCAAAGTGATTGCAGTCAAAGAAGACTAAAACCACTTTTCACTAGTTGAGTGAAGAACTAGTCACAGTCTTTCAGCGGCCACAAAACGATATGGTCCTCAAGGTACCTGACCTTGTTCTCATTCACTATCTTGTTGCGGGTCGACATCCCCAGCTCATGCATCTTGGTCTTGTCGCCGGTTAACAGCGGATGCCAACTGGGAAGGTCCCGGCCCTGATACAGACGGCGGTAAGCGCAGCTGTCTGGCAGCCAGGTGAGTTCGGCGATGTTATCCACCGTCACCTTGGTGCAGCTAGGAACGAAGGTAAAACGCTGCTCATAGTGCATGCAATGACACGCCTTTGCATCGAGCAGCTTACAGGCGGCGTTGGTGTAGTAGAGCTCATCGGTTTCATCGTCGATGATCTTATTGAGGCAACACTTACCACAGCCATCGCACAGCGATTCCCATTCCTGGGCACTCAACTCTGCGAGGGTTTTCTCTTTCCAAAACGACATCTTTACAATTCTTTCAAGGGCCAACTCTTTTAAAGGCCATAAATTCGATGACCTGGAGTTGGCGGAGTGCTTAGGCGCCAAGCCAGCAAATACCGGCTCGGCGTCTCGAGTAGCCTATTTTATCTCAGGATACTTAATTCTTTCTGACAGGTAGGTCACAGCCAGGGTCAGATGATCCGATGCCTGGGTCTGTCTCAGTACCCGGTAGTTGTCATACACCAGATAGCTGCGACCGCCTTCGCCATCGGGCCTTATCAGCGACACCTGCATATCTTTGCGTGATGGCAGGTCGCTGCCATTGAAGCGCCTTACGCCGAGCGCCTGCCACTGATCAAAGCCTTTGTGTACCTCTAGCCCCACCAGATCCTTGGGCAGTTCGCTAGGGGATCTCACCTGGCGTCCCCAGGTGCCATCATAATCCCAGCCGAGCTGCTTGAGATAGTTTGCCGTGGTGGCGAAGGCATCGGCGAGGTTCTGCCAGATATCCACCTTACCGTCGCCATTACCATCTTTGCCATACTTGGCCAGCTGCTTGGGGGTAAAGTGGGGGTAGCCCATCAGGCCGGTGGCATCGCTCTTGAGGCTGTCGAAGCTGAGCTGGTCACGCTCCATCAGCTTAAGCGCCGCGAGAAACGCTTCATCCTGGCCATCACCGTGATAGGCGTTGGAGGCGATCACCGTCAGCGCCGGATAGTCGCTGGCATCGAAGGCCGAGGCTATGCCCCAGTAGGCCAGTACAAACCTTGGCTGAACGCCATATTCCTTACCGAGACGGTCGAAAAGCGCCTTGTTGTCTCGATACAGGCCTCTCGCCTGCTCTACCAGGGCTTCGCTGACCCGCTCTGGGAGATAGGTATCCAGATTTTGTGGGCCATTGGCGGCGGGTTCGTTAACCACAGCTTTCTTGAACAGCTTTATCTGATCGAAAACCGCGTCTATGGTGCCTTGGGCGATCCCCTGCTCGACTGCTTGCTGCTTTAACTCAGAGAGATATTGATCGTAACTGAGCGCTGACTCTTGGGCTTGCAAGGGGCTGGTCAAAACCAAGCCATTTGCAAGTAGAGCACTTAGCAAAACATTCTTCAAAAACATGCACTTTCCTATCGGTAACTAGTCTCTGCTATAACCTATCTCTTTCTTGTACTCTTCGAGTAGGTTAACCGGCGGTGGTGGTAATTGAAGATAATACCCCTTCTCGGCTAGTTCAACTTTTACTTTTTCGATATCGGCAAGGGCTAACTGTTCACGTTTGTTTAGCGGCAGCAACATCACCAGTTCTGGCGTGCCAAACATCTTCATCAGAGGCTCGGGTACACGCTCGAAATCGTTGCGTTTCTCCACAAAAAGATAGCTATCGGGTTTTAAGCGACTCTTATATACAGCACAGATCATATAGGGTGAAATTTCCAGTTTATTCAACTTGCCAGCAAATTGCGCACACTATAACATGGAGCGCAAGGATTATAATAATATCTAGCCGGCGCGAGCCGGTTAATTTTATCAAGAGCAAGTTTAGGAATGCAGAAACCTAGCCTCGAATTAAAAGGCTCTTCATTTACGCTTTCAGTGCTGCATATTAATGATGCAGATCTCGACGGAATCGCCCGCGAACTCGACGATAAACTGGCCATCGCGCCGCAGTTTTTTCTTGGTGCGCCCCTGGTGGTTAACCTCAGCGCCATCTCAGACCCCGATTACAACCTCGCCGGCCTCAAAGATCTCTTGATCTCCAGGCAGTTGGTGATTGTGGGGATCACAGGCGCGCCGAGTGCTATCGCCAATCAAGCCAAGGCTTTGGGGCTTGCACTGATCAAGTCTGGCAAACAGAGTCAGACCCAGCCGCAGCTGCCGAAAACCACCAAGATAGTGAAGCAGAACATTCGCTCGGGTCAGCAGATTTACGCGCAAAATGGCGATCTCATCATCATAGGCGCCGTGGGTAATGGCGCAGAAGTGATTGCAGATGGCAGCATACACATATACGGTAGTCTTAGAGGCAAGGCCATGGCGGGTGCCAATGGCGACAAGAATGCCGTGATCATCGCCCAGAATATCGATGCCGAGCTGGTCTCCATCGCCGGGCAATATTGGTTAACCGAGAATCTACAGGCACATGCCTCGATCAAGAGCGGTTGCATCAGGCTTGACGGCGACAGCCTTACCGTCGAAGCACTATCGCTATAGAAATTGAAAAGGACAGAAACAAACATGGCACAAATTATTGTTGTCACCTCAGGTAAGGGTGGAGTGGGCAAGACCACTTCGAGTGCGGCCATTGCCACCGGCCTGGCATTGAAAGGACATAAAACCGTCGTGGTCGATTTCGATATCGGCCTGCGTAACCTGGACCTCATCATGGGGTGTGAGCGCCGCGTGGTGTACGACTTCGTCAATGTGATCAACGGCGAAGCCAACCTGAATCAGGCGCTGATCAAAGACAAGCGCACCAGCAAGCTGTTCGTGCTGCCCGCCTCTCAGACCCGTGATAAAGACGCCCTGACCAAAGAAGGCGTGGGCCGCGTACTGGACGAGCTTAAGCAAGAGTTCGAATACATCATCTGCGACTCACCTGCGGGTATCGAAACCGGCGCCATGATGGCCCTCTATTTTGCCGACACGGCGATCGTCACCACCAACCCAGAGGTTAGCTCGGTGCGCGACTCGGACCGTATCCTGGGCATGTTGCAGAGCAAGTCTAAGCGCGCCGAAGAGGGTCTTGAGCCGGTCAAGGAGCTGCTGCTACTGACACGTTACTCCCCTACTCGCGTCGCCACCGGCGAGATGCTGAGCGTGGCCGACGTAGAGGAGATCTTGGCCATTCCGCTGCTTGGGGTGATCCCCGAGTCACAAGCCGTGCTCAAGGCCTCTAACTCGGGCGTACCTGTGATCATCGACCAAGAGAGCGATGCCGGTAAGGCATACAGCGACGCCGTGGCACGACTAACGGGTGAAGACGTAGAGATGCGTTTCGTCACCGAAGAGAAAAAAGGATTCTTGAAAAGGATATTTGGTAGCTAATTATGTCTTTACTCGATTACTTCAGAGCGAAAAAAGAGCCTACGACCGCAACCACCGCCAAGGAGAGATTGCAGATCATCGTCGCCCATCAGCGCGGCGAGCGTGACGCGCCAGACTACTTCCCGGCGATGAAGCAGGAGATCATCGAGGTGATCCGCAAGTATGTGCAGATAGACAGCGATCAGGTGTCGGTGCAGCTGGATCAGAACGACGACAACCTGTCGGTACTGGAACTGAACGTGACCCTGCCGGAAAAGTCTTAGGCGACGAGCAGGTCTTGCTCAATAGCCAGAATATGCATACAGAAAAGCCCTCTTTTGAGGGCTTTTTCATGGGCGCCGTTTGGCGTTTAGCAAGTTGGATAATCCTGCCTTAGCAGCTGATCTCGGCCAAGGCTTCCTGACTCAGCTCACCGCGCCAGCCCTGTAACACCAGGGGCATCTCGCCCTGACCGTCATTCCAGCGCCACTGCAGGTACTCATGGATATGACGCTTAGAGCCCAGCAGCTCCATAGGCACCTCATGGGTTTCAGCCACCTGGGTCAAGGCCTGTTTTATCGCCTTGAAGGCCGACTTGTAGCCAGGTTTTAGTGCAATAACATCGATAGCCTCGGGCAGGTTTTCCAGATCCGCCTTGGCCATCTCGGCGATGATCGCCTTGGCATGCATGCGTTTCTCCTGCTCGGTCAGCTCTGTCATCCTAAAGATCTCGCCGGTAGATTTGGGCTGCTTCTTGGCCAGCGCCAGCAGGGCGTGATCTTTAATCACGAAGCCCAGGGCCAAGTCTCTGTCCAGCGCCTTTTGCAGGCGCCACTTGGCGAGCACCTTCAGATAGGCCAGTTGTTTAGGGCTTAGCTGGAAGGCGTTCTTCACCTTGAGATAGGCGGTGTCACCATCCGGGCTCTCAAGACGCCCCTGGGTCATACGCTCACCCTCTTCCAGCAGCCAAGGCATTCTGCCACTCTCTTGAAGCTTTTCAAGCAGCTGAGGGTAGAGCCGATAGAGATAATCCACATCGTTGGCGGCATACTGCAACTGAGCATCGCTGAGCGGACGTTTCATCCAGTCGGTGCGCGACTCGCCCTTATCCAGCTGCACGCCCAGGCAGTGCTCCACCAGCTTGGCGTAGCCCATGCCATGTCCCCAACCACAGAAGGCGGCGGCGATCTGGCTGTCGAACAGCACCTTAGGCTGGCAGCGACCGTAACGGGCCAAGACTTCGAGATCTTCGCTGCAAGAGTGCAGCACGCTTACCATATCGTCGCGCTCCAGCAGGGCCCAAAATGCAGAGAGGTCGCTTACCGCCACAGGATCGATCAGCGCCAGGGTCTCGCCGTCATAAACCTGGATCAGTCCCAGCTTGGCGTAATAGGTGCGGGTGCGAACGAATTCGGTATCCAACATCAGGACCTTAGCCTGACGATACTTGTCCACCAACTCTGTTAGGCTGGCGTCATCCTCTACATATTGAAAGGTCAAATCTCATCTCCAAATGCTATGGCTCGGTGAACACAAAAGCCGGCATAATGCCGGCTTTGAGTCACCTACAACGGGTGGTTTCCTATATAACTAGGCCGATTTGGCTTCGTCACGCAACTCGCGGCGTAAGATCTTGCCCACGTTGCTCTTAGGTAGCTCATCCCTGAATTCTACCAGCTTAGGAATTTTATATCCCGTCAAATGATGACGACAGTGCTTGATCACCTGCTCTTCGGTCAAAGATTTGTCTTTTGGTACTACAAATACCTTCACCAGCTCGCCGCTCACCTCATGGGGAACGCCGACGGCGGCCACTTCCAGCACCTTAGGATGCAGGGCAACCACCTCTTCCACCTCGTTAGGGAAGACGTTAAAGCCAGAGACCAAGATCATATCCTTCTTGCGATCCACGATAAAGAAGAAGCCTTGCTCATCCATGTAACCGATATCGCCGGTGGCCAGATAGCCATCCTTATCGATCACCTTGGCCGTCTCTTCCGGGCGCTGCCAGTAGCCTTTCATCACCTGAGGACCCTTGGCAAACAGCTCGCCGGTCTCGCCCTGAGGAAGCACATTGCCCTCTTCGTCACGCACCTGTATGTCGGTATTGGCGACCGGGAAGCCGATAGAGCCGTTGTAGCCCTCCAGGTTATAGGGGCAGCAGGTCAGCAGCGGCGAGGCCTCGGTCAGACCGTAACCTTCCAGCAGGCGCGTCTTGGTGATCCCCTGCCACTTATCGGCCACGGCGCGCTGCACCGCCATACCGCCACCGATAGAAAGCTTAAGATTGGAGAAATCCAAGGTCTTAAACTCTTCTGAGCTGACCAGGGCGTTAAACAAGGTGTTCACCCCGGTAAGCGCCGTGAATGGATGCTTCTTCAACTCAGACACGAAGGCCGGGATATCCCTTGGGTTAGTGATCAGCAGGTTGTTCGCGCCTTTATGCAGGAACAAGAGGCAGTTCACCGTCAGGGCGAAGATGTGATACAGCGGCAGTGCGGTAACCACAAACTCCTTACCATCGGCGAGCAGCGGCGAATAGGCCGCGTCGGCCTGCAGCAGGTTGCTGACGATATTGCCATGGGTCAGCATGGCGCCCTTAGACACACCAGTGGTGCCGCCGGTGTATTGCAAGAAGGCGATATCGTCCCCCTTGATGGTCGGCTTCACATACTGCAGGCGGCGCCCCTTAGAGAGGGACTGACGCATAGAGATGGCATGTGGCAGATGATACTTAGGCACCATCTTCTTGATGTACTTGACCACAAAGTTCACCAGGGTGCGCTTAGGCGCGCTCAAGAGATCGCCAAGACCGGTTAGGATCACGCTCTTCACCGGCGTCTGATCCACAACCTGCTCTAAGGTATTGGCAAAGTTAGATACCACGACGATCGCCTTGGCACCCGAGTCGTTGAGCTGATGCTTCAATTCTCTTGGGGTATACAGAGGGTTCACGTTGACCACCACCATGCCGGCACGCAATATGCCGAACAGGGCGATGGGATACTGCAGCAGGTTAGGCATCATGATCGCCACGCGATCGCCCTTCTGCAGCTTGAGTTCGTTTTGCAGATAAGCCGCAAAGGCACGGCTGCGCTCTTCGAGTTTTCGATAGGTCAGCGTCGCGCCCATGTTCACAAAGGCAGGCTGATCGGCATACTTGGCTACCGAGCTTTCAAACAGGTCGATCAGCGAGCTGTATTGCTTTGCATCGATAATAGCGGGCACATCATGGGGTAAATTTTTCGTCCAAAGCTGTTCCACGAGTCTCTCCTAAATCCCCAGGCAGAGTTAGGTGAATGAGGCCATTCACTTAAGGTTTCAAAAACAGAAACTAAACACTGACTTATAAATATTGTAGGTAACACCCTAAAAATCATACGGGCGTTTTAATTTTGAACATCATCACACAATTAGAGTAAAAATCCTAGTGTAATTTTACCATCCCTCCCCGAGGGGCTGTCACGCTAAAAATGCCTTAATTGCCGCAGCCACCTCCAGACTATTACCCATATGGAGATGATGGTCACCTTCGAGGGTCACCTGAGTGAGATCTTGATACCAACTGGCGGCGGTTTCACATAGATCTTCGCCAGCCGTATCATGGGCTTCAGACACCTTTTCTGTCTGGTGATAGCCCATCAGGGGATAACCTTCTTTGCCTCTAATGACCAGCACCTTGCCAGCGTGGCCCTGCATCAGGCCGCTGACATGGTCAAAATCGAGCCTCATGGGGGAATCTAGTTTGAGTCTGGGGTCGCTGCGCCAATAATAGTGACCGTCTGTTAGCTGCAAATTGCGCTCGAGAATTAGCTTACACCAGGGCATATCCAGCCCGGTCAGTTTGTGCCTCGCCCTGACGGCAGCATCCAGCACCACAGGCTTAGGTGCGAGCTGACTCATGGCCGCCCGCTGATGGGCATCGAAGCTGCGCCTGAGTCTTAGCTTGCTCTTAGCGGGCGCCTCAAACAGCGGTGCGAGCGCCTCGATAACGATCCAATGCTTGGCCTTCTCGGCAAAGGCGGCGCTGTAGGCCGAGGCCACTATGCCGCCCAGCGAGTGACCTATCACGCCATGCAGGGGCTGATGACGCACTATGGCATCGATAAGCAGCTCGAGATCATAGAGGTAGTCTATCCAGTGCAGCGGATAGCCACCGGGCCTGTGCTGCGACGCGCCGTGGCCCGGCCAATCGATTGCCAGCAGGCGGTACTCGCTTAAATGCTCCGCCAAGGGCGCAAAGCTGTTGGCGTTATCCAGCCAACCGTGCAGCGCCAATAGCAGAGGTTTATCCGCCTCCCCCCACAGCCGACCAGAGAGACGAATATGGGGCAGTGATAGCATCACTTCATTGCCATCACTTGAGGGCTGACACAGAGGGGCTAGCGGATCGCTCATGATTAAGACTTCTTCACAAATTTAAGCGTCATGCGGTCGCTCTCGCCGATGGCAAGATACTTGGCTTTATCCTGATCGCCAAGACGCAGGCTCGGCGGCAGAGTCCAGACGCCCTTAGGATGATCTTTGCTGTCTTTAGGGTTGGCATTGACCTCACTGGTGGCCACCAGGGTAAAGCCGACTTTCTCGGCAAGCGCGATCATCTCATCCTGCACCATGTAACCTGTGCTCAGATCCATGCCAGGGTTTGCCCTGTGCTCCACCACGCCAAAGGTACCACCAGGCTTTAATACCTTGTAGGCCGAGTCGAACACCTGCTCCAATACCCCGGACTTGGCCCAGTTGTGCAGATTTCTGAAGGTCAGCACCACATCTGCGCTGTTAGGCGCGCCAAGCTCTATAAGCCTTGGAGGGTCGAAACTGATACTCGATGCCTGGCCTAAGGTATCGCCATGATCCTTGAGCCACTTGTCCAGCGCCTTGCCCAGGCGGATACGATAGCCGGGTACCTCTAGGCCTTCAGGCGGGTTGGCATCGAAATTCGCGGCGATATAGCGACCCTCTTTCGCCAAGTAAGGGGCGAGGATCTCGGCGTACCAACCACCGCCCGGCCAGAGTTCCACCAGAGTATCGCTTGGCTTAACGCCGAAGAAGCTCAGGGTCTCACCCGGGTGACGATACTGATCACGCTCCATGTTTGCCGCTTGTCTCAGTGGATTGGTGAGCGCATCTGTGACCTGCTGATTGACTAGGTGTGTCTCGTTAGCCTGGGCATAGTTTGGGCTGACTAGGCTAGGTGCCGCCACGCCTATGGCTAATGCCAGTGAGGCCGCTAAGGTTAAACTCTTCATATTCTCTCCCTAGATATTAGATAAGGCTAAAACACCTAAGCTATCAGGCTAATAACGAAAATTAAACTAGATATACAGTCGGTTACACTTTTTGCGCGCTCAGCTGATTGGCACTATCGACCCGGCGCCAACAGAGCCAGAGCATGGTTAAACTGGTGAGCAGCCAGATACCGACCCAGATCCAGGCCGGGATCCAGGTCTGCTCCGCCAGCATGGCCGCATCGCCGCGCCCCGGCATGCCCAGCAGCACTGTGGGGCTGGCGAGCGCGTTCAACATCACCATCAGCGCCATCACCCTGAGGGCAAAGGTCAGCAGTGGGCTATGACTGAGTTTTAACGGCAGCAGAAACAGCAAGGCGAGCATCAGCAAGATAGCGACGGTGAGCAGGTCCCGCCCCCAGAGCACGATACTCAGCAACACCACCAGCCCGAGACAGCTAAAGCTGACGCGGATCCCCCTGGCCCAGGTGGCCAGATGAAAGATGAGTAGCCCCCAGAGCGCGGCGCCGAAATAGCCGGCAAAGCCAATCAACACGGGCCAGCCTCCCTGGCTCACGCACAGACCGGCGCCATTGGGATAGAGCTCGATATGACTCACTATCCCGCCGCTAATCAGGGTCGCCAGGGCGTGAGACGCCTCGTGAAAATAACTCTCCAGCCACTTAAAGGGCACGCTTAGATAGGGAATGCGGGTGACGACTAAAGCCAGCAGCAGCTCAACCATGAAGAGGCTGCGAGATGGCATACCGGCGCGAGAAGAGGGAGAATCGATAGAAAAAGCCATACTGAAGAACCCGTCCTATAGGTTGTTGATGCCTTAATGGCCGGCACTTTAGGCACGCTGGCGCTACGCCGAAACATCTACCTTTATTGAAGACTAAACATATCCCTGTATACGAGACTAAACATGAACCTAGCTAAACATGAACCTAGACATAGGTGTCTATGCCCACCATCTGGGAGATGGCATCGCGCTGGGCGGCGTGTTGGTGCAGCAGATATTGGCCTATGGCGCCGCGACTGCCACCGGTCTGTTGATCGTATTCAAGCTTGGCGCTGAGCCGCTCTTCGAGGGACTCTTGCTTGCGCTCGACCAACTTAGTGGCGTCGCCAGTTGCATCGCTAGCCACATTTGTATTGGCATTAGCGAGATCGACATTATCCCTTGCGGGCACGGCCGGCCCCACTGGCGACACATCGATAACATTGGTCCGCAGATCCTGCTGTGGGGCGATAGCATCGCTAATGGCAGAGGCACCCGAAGAGAGCCCAGGCATCAGGTTAGATGACGAAACTTGCATCAAAGTAATTCCCCCTACTCTCCTGACAGTCTGGTTACACGATACTGCTTCAAGCCTACACTAAATTACTCGCGACCGGGCAGTTTTTTCCAGGTCACGGTATCACGCAGATACACAGGTTTTAACTGATCCACATCGGTCGCCAGCCCCGCCTTCACCGCGGCTTCTGCCAGCGGCAACATAAAGCGCGCGAGTGGGAATTTGGCTTCCTCGACCAGGCTCATCTGCTCGGTCAATAGCGCCGGGTAGGCATCGAAGCCTGTGCCACAGGCGGCAAGGGGCGTATCAAAAGCCAGCTGGCTCGACAACTCCTCTGGCGCACAGACCCGCTCTTCCCCAACCAGGCTCGCCAAGCCATCGACGGCGAGGTACTCGCCGTAGTAGATCTCGCCCATGCGCGCATCGATGGCGGTTGCTATCTGAGTCGCCCCCTTGATCTCGATAGCCGCCTGAGCCATGGCCGCCAAGGTTGAGATCCCCACCACGGGAAGATCTTGGCCTAAGGCCAGCCCCTGGGTCATTGAGGTGCAGATGCGGATCCCGGTGAAGCTGCCTGGCCCACGGCCATAGGCGATCACATCTACCTGACTCAGCGCGATCCCCGCCTCTTGCAGCACCTCCTGCACCATGGGCAGCAAGCGTTGGCTGTGTTCCCGCGGCGCATCGGCCTCACGGGCAAACACCTGTCCCTGATATTGCAGGGCGACCGAACAAAACTCAGTGCAGGTGTCCAGGGCGAGTAAACTTAACGGGGCTGAGAAATCTTTATTTTTCGGCATGCAAAAACGAACCAAATCTGTCGCGATATCATGGCATTGCGCTGCTAATCGAACTGCGCTAACCCCTTATCGCCAAAACCATAGGATGAATGGCGCCGATTATAACGTAAAACCCGCTTAGGTATAGCCTTAATTGCCCGTGCCATAGCGGTAAACCTAGGGATCTTAGCGGCTAGGCGTTACCGATCCGCTGGCTCTATAGCCCCTTGAGTTGATATCGACGCCAAGGCGAAAAATCCGTTTTCTCTTTAAGATAAACCCGATAGGATAGGCTCACGCTTATCGGCTTCTTAGCTTAAATCAGCGCTAAAGTCGGCGGTTTAGCCAGCACGCAAGCTAATGACCTAATACAAAATCAGATACAGAAAGCTAGCATAGACACTCAACCCAAGGATCTAGAGTCGTACTCAGATGTAGGCTAATGACGTAATGAGTCAATCAAGAGCACAGCCCCAACCGCTATCACAATTGCCATCCCATTCCTCCTCCCAGGCCGTGATGATGGCACTAGGCTCGGCTATTTTAATGGGCACAATCGGCGCACTGGCGCGCACCGCCAACCTCGATGCCAGTATCATCACCTTTTACCGCCTGCTGATCGGCGCCGCCTGCCTCATCGCCTACATGCTTGCCACAGGCAAGGCCCGGCAGATCCTGCATCGTCCGGGGAAACGCCATCTGTTTAATGGCGCTATGCTCGCCGGTTTCATGGTGTTTTACGTGCAATCCATAGGTTACATCAACATGGCCAATGCGGTGATGCTGATCTATCTCGCCCCCCTGGTCAGCGCCATTGGCGCTCACTTCCTCTTCCATGAGCGGCTGACGCGCCAGGACCTGCTGGCCATAGGCATCGCCCTTATTGGCGTCGTAGCCATCTTGCCGAGCCTTGAGAGCCTCACGGGCAGCACGGCCGAACTCAAGGGCTATGGCTTTGCCCTGCTGGCCCTGCTGAGCTACAGCGGTTTCATGTTAATCAATCGCAGGCCCGCCAGTGCCAGCCCCTACCAGAGCACGCTTATCCAACTGAGTTTCGGCGCCCTCTGCTTGCTGCCCTTCGCCCTACATCAAGCCGTGCTCCCCAGCTTAACCCAATGGTTCTGGCTGGCGCTGATCGGCGTATTTCCCGGCTTTCTGGCGATCTTATTCGCGGTCAAGGCGCTACGGGTGTTGCCCGCGGCCACCTTCGGCACCTTGGCCTATATCGAACCTGTGACCGTGGTGATCCTCGGCTGGAGCCTGTTTGCCGAGCACCTCACCCCGATACAATTAATGGGCTGTGGCCTTATCATCTGCGCCGGACTGATACAGACGCGCAAGCGGCGCCGAGCGCCGCGCCCCCAATAGAAGGAGTTGTCGATGAGTGCAAAGATCCCAAGAATCGTGATTGTGGGCGGCGGTGCCGGCGGACTCGGCCTGGCCACCCAACTGGGACACAAGTTAGGCAAGAAGCAGAGGGCCGAGATCCTGCTGATAGACAAAAATCGCACGCATATCTGGAAACCCTTGCTCCATGAGGTGGCCACAGGCTCACTCGATGCCGACCTCGACGGCGTAGTCTACTCCGCCCACGCGGTTAAACATGGCTACCAGTTTCAATTGGGGGAACTCACCGGGCTGGACCTTAAGGGCAAACGTTTACAGCTCTGCGCCATCTGCAACGATAAAGGCGAGGCACTACTGCCCGCCAGAGAACTTGAGTACGACACCTTAGTGCTGGCCGTTGGCAGCGTCAGCAACGACTTTGGCACCCCAGGCGTGAAGGAGCACTGCTTCTTTCTCGACTCCCACCACCAGGCGAACCGTTTTCACAACGCCCTGCTCGACAGCTTCACCCGCATGCATCAATCGGAGGAACAGCAAAAGCTCAATATTGCCATCGTCGGCGGTGGTGCGACTGGGGTGGAGCTGTCCGCCGAACTCTACCATGTGACCGATCTGCTCAAGAGTTATGGCCTGAGCAAGATGACCGCCGACAGGCTGAGTATCACACTGATCGAGGCGGGCCCGCGCATCTTACCCGCCCTGCCCGAGCGAATCGCCGCCTCGGCCACCCGCGAGCTGATTAAGCTGGGCGTGTCGGTGCGACAAAACACCCGTATCGAAGAGGCGACCTCTAAGGGCTTTGTCACTGCTGACGGCGAGTTGATCGCCGCCAACTTGATGCTGTGGGCGGCCGGGGTCAAGGCGCCTGATTTTATCAAGCAGATAGAGGGACTTAACCTCAACCGCGCCAATCAGATATTGGTGCGTCCTACCCTGCAGGCCCAAGGCCATGACGATCTCTATGTGATCGGCGATTGCTGCGCCTGTGAGCAGGCCGATGGCAGCTTCGTGCCGCCCAGGGCCCAGTCGGCGCACCAGATGGCCCAGTGTGTCGAGCACAATATTCTCAATGAGCTCAGAGGCCTGGGTCTCACCGAGTATGAGTATGTGGATCACGGCTCCCTGGTCAATCTGTCACGCTTTAGTACCGTGGGCAGCCTGATGGGCAACCTCACCAAAGACAGCATGTTTGTCGAGGGAAAGATCGCCCGCTTCATGTATATCTCCCTCTACCGCATGCACCAAAAAGCAATTCACGGCCTGGCCAAGACCATCGCCCTCTGGTTGGTGGAGAAGATGATGCGAGTGGTGCGCCCACGGATGAAGCTGCACTAAGCAGGCTTAGCGCTAGTCTATGGTTTGTAGGAATCGCACCGCACTGTCGAGATCACGGGTGCGATGCATGGGCGGCAGCGAGTTGATAAAGGCCTGACCATAGGGGCGATTGACGATGCGATTGTCGCAGAGGATCAACACGCCCCTGTCTTTCTCATCACGAATCAGGCGGCCGACGCCCTGGTTAAGCGCTATCACCGCCTGGGGCAGCGACAAGGTCATGAAGGGATCTTTGCCCTCACGCTGCACCCCGTCGGCCCTGGCCTTGTAGAGATTATCGTCCGGCGAAACGAAGGGCAGCTTGTCGATGATGACGCAGCTCAGCAGCTTACCGCGCACATCCACCCCTTCCCAGAAGGCACCTGTGCCCAGCAGCACGGCGTTGCCTAGCTGTCGATATTTCTTAAGCAAAGTCTGCTTGCCCGCCTGGCCCTGTACCAGGAGCGGATAGTCGACCCGCCCCTGTAACATCACCGCCACCAGATTGAGCATGCGATGGCTGGTGAACAGCATGAAGGTGCGCCCCTTGGCGGCGTTTATCGCCTTCACCGCCACCTCCACCAGCTGCCTGGCGGCCCGCTCCTGACTGGTGACCGACGCCAGATGGCGCGGCACACAGAACAGGGATTGGCGCCGATAGTCGAAGGGACTGTCCAATATACTCGTGTTGGCCTTCTCCAGCCCCATCGCCTTGGTAAACAGCGACAGGTCGCGATTGATCTGCAAGGTGGCCGAGGTAAAGATCCAGCTGACATCCGGGCTAAACAGCGACTGACACTCCTTAGCCACCTTGATGGGCGAGATCCTCAAGGTCAGGTGCTGATAACCATAGTCTATGCTGTAGGCGCTATCTGGGTTATCGCATTGAATAAACACGGTTAACTTGCTGAGCAGCCCATCGATTTTTTCGACGCCATCATCGAACGCCTCGTTGCGGCCAAGATAGCCCAGCAGCATGGTGCGATAGGCGGTCAGCTCTGAGACCAGTGCCCAGGCCGCCTCCATCAGGGCCTTATCGCCGATAAGCCGTCGCCAATCACGCTCCTCGCTGGCAAACAGCAGCCCCTGCCAATGGATCAGCTGAGTATGGCAGCGGGCCGTCATGGCGCCAATTTGCGGCGAATCGGCCATCTGAGTGCGATAGAGCTCGTTAAAACGTTCCAACAGACGGATGAGGCTCTTGATACTGAGCTGCTGGCCGAAATAGGTCACGGCGATATCAGGCAGCAGATGCGCCTCGTCGAAGATCACCACGTCGCTGTCGGGTAACAGCTCGGCAAATCCCGTCTCTTTTAGGATGCGATCGGCGAAAAACAGGTGATGGTTGACCACTATTACCTTGGCATCCAGTGCCTTGGCGCGGGCCTTACGGGTGAAGCAGGCCTCATAGTGATCGCAGGCCTTACCTATACAGGACTCTTTACTGCTCACCACCAGCGGGATCGCCGGGGAGTTTTCCGGCACGGCGTAGAGACTGCCGATGTCACCATCCACAGTCTGGCTGGCCCACTGATCGATTCGCAGCAGGTCATCGAGGATCTTGCCATCGTTCACCTCGACGCCGCTGAGCTGCTTCTCCATCAGGTATTGGCACAGGTAGTTGCTGCGCCCCTTGAGCAGAGCCACTTTTGGCCTGATCCCTAAGATGTTGAGCAGTGCGGGCAGATCTTTGAAAAATAACTGCTCCTGCAGGTTCTTACTGCCGGTGCTGACGATGACCTGCTTACCGCTGAGTAGCGACGGCACCAGATAGGCGTAGGTCTTGCCCACGCCCGTGCCCGCCTCGACCACCAGGTTGTCGCCCTTTTGCAGGGTCTCGCTCACCCGAGTCGCCATCGTCTGCTGCTGGACACGACAGCTATAGCCCTTGATATGACGGCTTAAGCTGCCATCTGGGGCGAATACCTGCTGTACATCTTGGATCAGTCGTTTATTCAATGAATGGCTGATGATAGTTAATGTTTAAAATGACATGCTGGCATTATGCGGATTTTCTTACCCAGTACAAGCCACAAAGCACCCGCGATAAATAAACAGGAAATCATTGAGATCCAATGGGGATATTGCAGTGTTAGTTGAATAATTTTCAATCGACCCAAATTAGCGCTTGCATACACCGAAAAACTTGATTAGTTTAAATACAACTTAGGGCAGACACTGCCCCCGCTAATACACAAAGCAAGTACACGCAGCACTAGGCGAGAGAAGACAGAACATGACACAGCGTTTGAATACTATCCATCATCACCATCATATGCGGTAGCCTTCGGATGCTTACTGCCGGAGGACTATTTCCTTCTGGCGGTTGATTCAAAAGCGATCTAAGACCCCTGGAAGGAATTCCGGGGGTTTTTAGTTTTTAGCTTAAGATTTTGTTTTAAAACGATTTAAACAATTTTACTGAATCAACAAATGAGGAAACATCCTATGTCAGAGTCAAACCGATTACGTATCGCCATTCAAAAGTCCGGCCGCCTGTCCAAGGAATCCCAGAAGCTGCTCAAGAGCTGTGGCATTAAGTTTAACGTTAACGAACAGCGCCTCATCGCCCACTCTGACAACATGCCTATTGACCTATTACGTGTCCGTGACGACGACATTCCCGGCCTGGTGATGGACGGCGTGGTCGACCTGGGCATCATAGGCGAGAACGTGCTCGAAGAGGAGCAGATCGAGCGTCAAACCTTGGACAAGCCGAGCGAGTGCATCAAACTGCGCCAACTGGATTTCGGCGCCTGTCGCCTGTCGCTGGCGGTGCCCACCGAATTGCGCTATCAGGACGCCAGCTCGCTCGAGGGCCTGCGCATCGCCACCTCCTACCCTAACCTGCTACGCCGCTACATGCAGGAGAAAGGCATTAGCTATCGCGACTGTATGCTCAAGGGCTCGGTAGAGGTGGCCCCCCGCGCCGGCCTGGCAGACGGTATCTGCGATCTGGTCTCAACCGGCGCGACGTTAGAGGCCAACGGCCTGTACGAGACTGAGGTGATCTACCGCTCCATGGCCTGCATCATCCAATCGACCCAGGAGCAGAGCGAGGCCAAACAGGCGCTGATCGACAAGATCCTCTCCCGCGTCAACGGTGTGGTGCGCGCCAAGGAGAGCAAATATATCCTGCTGCACGCTCCGACCGAAACACTGGATCAGATCGTCGCCCTACTACCAGGCGCCGAGAACCCGACCGTACTGCCGCTGAACGACGACACCAATCGCGTGGCGATCCACGCAGTCAGCAGCGAAGATCTCTTCTGGGATACCATGGAGGCCCTGACCCAGCTGGGGGCCAGCTCCATCCTGGTAATGCCAATCGAAAAGATGATGGGATAACGCCATGACGACAAACACCATGACATCCACACAGATGCAGCGCCTCGACTGGCAGGCGCTCGATGACCAGGCAAGACGAGAGGCCCTGTCGCGCTCGCCCCTGATTGGCGACGCCAACCTTGAGCAGCAGGTCAAAACGATTATCGACCAAGTAGCCAGCCAGGGCGACGCGGCGCTAAAAGCCTTCTCACAAAAATTCGATAAGGTAGAACTCGACGCCCTGCGCCTTAGCGATACGGCGATAGAAGCCGCCAGCGAGCGAGTGACGCCCGAGATCAAGGCGGCTATCGAGCAGGCCAAACAGAACATCGAGACCTTTCACCAGGCCCAGGCCTTCAAGGGGATCGACCTTGAGACCCAAGTCGGAGTGCGCTGCGAGCTGCGAAGCGAAGCTATCGAAAAGGTGGGCCTCTATATTCCCGGTGGCAGTGCGCCGCTTATCTCTACCGTGCTGATGCTGGCACTGCCGGCCAAGATAGCCGGTTGTGAGCAGCGGGTGTTGGTCAGCCCACCACCGATCGACGATGCTATCGTCTATGCTGCCAAGGCCTGTGGCATCACAGATATCTATCAGATAGGCGGCGCCCAGGCGATCGCCGCCTTAGCGCTGGGGACAGAATCTGTGCCTGCGGTCGATAAGATCTTCGGCCCGGGCAACCGTTATGTCACCGAGGCCAAGCGCTTAGTTGCCCAGGACAGCCGCTGCGTGGTCAGCATAGACATGCCCGCCGGCCCCTCAGAGGTGCTTGTGATCGCAGATAATGAGGCCAATCCCGACTTCATCGCCGCTGATCTCCTCTCTCAAGCCGAGCACGGCCCCGACTCTCAGGTAATGCTGGTCACCGACAGCCAAACTTTGGCAGACGCCGTCAACCAGAGCCTTGGCGAGCAACTGGCAAGACTGCCCAGAGCCGAGATCGCCATGCAGGCCCTGAGCGCCAGTCGCACCCTGATTGTCGAGGATATGGCCCAGGCCGCCGAGGTCTCTAACCGCTATGGCCCTGAGCACCTGATCATTCAGACCCGTGCCCCCCGTGAACTGCTGAGTAAAATCCGCGCCGCCGGCTCGGTATTTCTTGGCGCCTACACGCCAGAGTCAGTTGGCGATTACGCCAGCGGCACCAATCACGTGTTGCCAACCTATGGCTATAGCCGCGCCGTCTCCAGCCTGTCGCTGGCCGACTTTAGCCGCCGCTTCACCGTGCAGGAGCTGAGCGCCCAAGGGCTACAGGGCCTAGGCGAGTGCGTGATGACCCTGGCCAGCGCCGAGCAGCTCGATGCCCACAGAAATGCCGTCGCCGTACGCCTTGCCACGCTACCGGGCGAGGAGAAATAAGATGAGTGTAGAAGCTAAGATGAATGTTAACGCGACATCGCTCGCCGAGCGTCTCGCCAGACCCGAGCTCCTGACGCTTGAGCCCTATCAGTCGGCGCGCCGCATCGGCGGCGAGGGGCAAATTTGGATCAATGCCAACGAGTCACCCTTTAACAACAGCGACCTGGATGGCCTAAACCGCTACCCTGAGTGCCAGCCGCCGGAGCTTATTACGCGTTATGCCGAGTATGCGGGCGTAAGTAATCAACAGGTACTCACCAGTCGCGGCGCCGATGAAGCCATAGAGCTGCTTATCCGCACCTTCTGTATCCCGGGGCGGGACAGCATCGCCTGCTTCGGCCCCACCTACGGCATGTACGCCATCAGCGCCAAGACCTTCAACGTCGGCGTCAAGGCGCTGCGCTTGGATAGTGAGTATCAGCTGCCACAAGTACTTTGCAGCCAGGTCGGCGATGCCAAGCTAGTGTTTATCTGCAATCCCAACAACCCAACCGGCACAGTGATCGCCCCAGACGCCATAGAGGCAGTGATCCGCAGCCTGCCCGATACCTTGGTGGTGGTGGATGAAGCCTATATCGAGTTTTGCCCGGACTACAGCGTGGCAAGCCTGCTGGATAAGTACGACAACCTGGTGGTGCTACGCACCCTGTCCAAGTCCTTCGCCCTAGCCGGTGCCCGCTGCGGCTTCATGCTGGCCAACCCTGAGGTCATCGAGATGGTGATGCGGGTGATCGCCCCCTATCCCGTACCGCTACCGGTCGCCACGCTGGCGATAGATGCGCTAAGTCAGGAAGGGATAGCCCGAATGCAGACTCAGGTCGCTCAGCTCAAGGCCAACGGCCAACGACTCGCTGACGCCTTACGAGAAGCTGGCGCCAGAGTGCTGCCTGCCTATGGCAACTTCGTGCTGGCCTATTTCGACCAGGCAAATGAGATAAAAGTCGGTGAGATGCAGGCACGTCTCAAACAGGCGGGTGTGGTCGCCAGGGCCTACAAAGACCCGGCCCTTGCCGATGCGATACGTTTTAGCTTTGCCAGCGACGCCCAGACCGAGACGCTGCTTGCCATACTCAAGGCCTAGTGGCAAAGCGAAGTAAAGCCCCAGCCAGCCAGACAATAACGACAAATTTAAGATAGAAGCAGATTTAAGGTAGAAGCATGATGAAACAGAAAATCCTCTTTATCGACCGCGATGGCACACTGATCGAGGAGCCTGTCACCGACAAGCAGGTCGATAGCCTGGCCAAGCTGGTATTTGAGCCTCAGGTGATCCCCGCACTGCTTAAGCTACAGGGCGCCGGCTACCGCTTGGTGATGGTGAGCAATCAGGACGGCCTTGGCACCCCCTCCTTCCCCAAGGATGACTTCGATGCCCCCCAAGATATGATGATGCAGATCTTCAACAGCCAGGGGGTCAAGTTCGATGAGGTGCTCATCTGCCCACACTTCGACGATGAAAACTGTAGCTGCCGCAAACCTAAGCTGGGTCTGGTCAAGGCTTACCTCACCGAGGGTCGGGTCGACTTTACCCAATCGGCGGTGATTGGCGATAGAGCAACCGATCTGGGCCTGGCCGAGGCGATGGGTATCACAGGCATACAGTACAATCGCGACACCTTGAACTGGGACGCCATCGCCGAACAACTGCTTGGGGGTAATCGCGTGGCGACGGTGGTGCGCACCACCAAGGAAACCGACATCAAGGTCACTGTCGATCTCGACAGTAAGCTAAAGAGCAGCATCAATACCGGCATCGGTTTCTTCGACCACATGCTGGATCAAATCGCCACCCACGGTAACTTCAGGCTGGATGTGAGCGTCGATGGCGATCTTGAAATAGACGATCACCACAGCGTCGAAGACACGGCGCTGGCCATTGGTGATGCCCTCAGGCAGGCCCTAGGCGATAAACGCGGCATCGCCCGCTTCGGCTTTAGCATCCCGATGGATGAAGCCAGTGCCAGCTGCCTGCTGGATCTCTCGGGTCGCCCCTTCATCAAGTTTGAGGGGCAGTTCGAGCGCGAGATGGTCGGCGAGATGGCCACTGAGATGGTACCCCACTTCTTCCGATCCCTCGCCGATGGCCTGCGCTGCACCCTGCACCTGTCTACCCAGGGCGATAACGATCACCACAAGGTGGAGAGCCTGTTTAAGGTCTTTGGCCGCACCCTGCGCCAGGCGGTGAAGGTCGAAGGCGACGCCCTGCCATCGAGCAAGGGGGTGCTATGACCCAATCCGATACCATCATCATAGATACCGGCTGCGCTAATTTGAGCTCGGTGCGTTACGCCTTCGAGCGGATCGGCGCCGACGTCGAGGTGAGTGACGATATCGACAAGATAAAGGCAGCCACCCGAGTCGTGCTACCGGGCGTTGGTACCGCCAGGGCCGCCATGAAGGCGCTGAAAGACAAGAAACTTATCGACACCATCTGCTCCCTCACCCAGCCTGTGCTTGGCGTCTGCCTCGGCATGCAGATGCTGACCAAGGCCTCACAGGAGCGCGGTGGCTTAAGTTACGGGAATAGTAGCAAGAACTGTCAGTGCCTTGGGCTGATCGACGCCAATATCGAGCAGCTGGACGCCAAGGGACTGCCACTGCCCCACATGGGTTGGAATCAGATAAGCCCGGGCGATCACCCACTGTTTGCCGGGGTGGCCGAGGGCAGCTATGTCTATTTCGTTCACAGCTACCGGGCGCCACTGGGCGATTTCACCATCGCCAAGTGCGAATATGGCGAGGGCTTTAGCGCCGCCATCGCAAAAGATAACTTCATGGGGGTGCAGTTCCACCCGGAAAAAAGCGCCGCGGTGGGCGCCACCATATTAAGAAACTTTATGAAAATGAATGCCGGCAGCTTTGCCGGTAACCACAAATCTACACAGGAGAGCGCCCAATGATCATCCCAGCAATCGATCTCATCGAGGGCCAAGTGGTGCGTCTCTATCAGGGCGATTATGCCCAACAGACCACCTTCGATCTGAGCCCGCTCGCCCAGCTACAGGCCTATCAGGCCCAAGGCGCCACCTGGCTACATATCGTCGATCTGACGGGTGCAAAAGACCCAGACAGACGCCAGACCCGACTCATAGGTGAACTGGTCGAGAATCTCGAGGCCAACATTCAGGTCGGCGGCGGCATTCGCAGCGAGGCCCAGGTCAAGGAGCTGTTAGATCTCGGGGTCAAGCGGGTGGTGATAGGCTCCCTCGCCGTCAAACAGCCAGAGCTGGTGCAATCCTGGCTCCAGACCTACGGCAGCGACGCCATCTGCCTGGCACTGGATGTGAACATCAACGAGGCGGGTGAGAAAATAGTCGCCGTGTCCGGCTGGCAGAGTGGCGGCGGTAAGACGCTGGAATCTCTGGTGGCCACCTTCGCCCCCTATGGGCTCAAGCACGCCCTGGTTACCGACATCAGCCGTGACGGCACACTGCAAGGCAGCAATACCCAGCTCTATCAGGAGATCGCGGCGCGTTATCCCGATATTGAGTGGCAGGCCTCGGGCGGCATCGCCACCCTGGACGATGTGAGCGCCGTGCGTGATAGCGGCGCCAGTGGCATCATCATAGGCAAGGCCCTACTCATCAACAACTTTACCGTGAAGGAGGCGATCGCATGCTGGCCAAACGCATAGTTCCCTGTCTGGATGTCCGTGATGGTAAGGTGGTCAAGGGGGTTCAGTTTCGTAACCATGAGATCGTCGGCGACATAGTACCTCTGGCCGCCCGCTACGCAGCTGAGGGCGCCGACGAGTTGGTATTTTACGACATCACCGCCAGCGCCCACGACAGAGTGGTGGACAAGAGCTGGGTCAGCCGCGTCGCCGAGCAGATAGATATCCCCTTCTGCGTCGCCGGCGGCATCAAGAGTATCGAGCAGGCGCGGGAAAAGCTGGCGTTCGGCGCCGATAAGATCTCGATAAACTCGCCAGCCCTGAGCGACCCCAGCCTGATCGACCGCCTGCAGGATGAGTTTGGCCGTCAATGTATCGTGATAGGTATCGACTCTTACTATGACGCCGATACCGACAGCTACAAGGTGAAGCAATTTACCGGTGACGAGGCCGCCACCAAAGATACCCAGTGGTACACCCAAGACTGGGTGGAAGAGGTGCAGAAACGTGGCTGCGGCGAGATAGTGCTGAACGTGATGAACCAGGATGGCGTTCGCCAGGGCTATGACGTCAAGCAACTCGCCATGGTGCGCGCCATCTGCGACGTGCCCCTCATCGCCTCGGGCGGCGCCGGCACCATGGAACACTTCCTCGAGGTGTTCACCCAGGCGGGTGTGGATGCGGCCCTCGCGGCCAGCGTCTTTCACAAAGGGATCATAGAGATAGAGGCGCTTAAGCGATACCTGCTCGACAATGGTGTACAGATGCGCCTGTAACCGCCCCAAATTTGTTCAAGGAATAAAGATGAAAAACCTAGAAGATTTTAACAACTTAGATTGGGACAAAAAGCAGGGGTTGCTACCCGCCGTGGTCCAGAACCACCTCACGGGTAAGGTGTTGATGCTGGGCTATATGAACCAAGAGGCGCTGGCCCAGACCCTGGCAAGCCGCAAGGTCACCTTCTTCAGTCGCAGCAAGCAGCGCCTGTGGACCAAGGGCGAAACCTCGGGCAACACCCTAGATCTTATCGCCATCGACAGCGACTGTGACAACGACAGCCTGCTGGTGCAGGTGATCCCCAACGGCCCCACCTGCCACCTGGAACGGGAAAGCTGCTGGCCCGACGGCGAGGCGCATCCCTTTATCGACAACCTGGCAAATCTCATCGCCTCGCGTAAGGGGCAAGATGCCAAGAGCAGCTACACGGCGCACCTGTTCGAGCGCGGCACCAAACGGATCGCCCAGAAGGTCGGCGAAGAGGGACTGGAGACCGCCCTGGCGGCCGCCACCCATGACAAGGAGGAGCTGATCAACGAGGCCTCAGACCTCATCTATCACCTGCTGGTGCTACTTGAAGATCAAGAGCTTAGCCTGGAGGATGTCACCGCCAACCTGCTAGCGCGTCACAGCGCCGCCAGCAAATAGACCAAGGCTAGCGTTAGCACAATCATATAAGGGCGTCCGGGAGAAGCGGGCGCCCCTGCTCTGTATCTTGCCATGACGATTTATGACCATCCCCCTCTATCCCCCTTTTTCCTACCTTCTGGGCGACTTAAGCCACTATCTTTAAAATCCACTACGCTATCGCAAAAATCCACGTCCCTGCCGCAAAAATCCACTCCGCTGTTGCAAAAATCCACTCTGGCACATAATATACATTTATATACAAAAGAATACACGGTGTAACAAACGGACTTATTGGCAACAAATTCATTACAAATTCACCGATGAAATGCCCACTGATGTTAGCGTTCAAACAAGAGGTATCCGGTTATGGCTAGGCGTTTTCGACAGCTCACACTCAAAACAACTACATGCTTTGCCTGTAGCCTAATGCTACTAGTCTCTAGCCAAGTCGCAGCGAGTGCTAGCCAGGCTCAGCCTATGCTCATGCCTTATGCACTCACATCTCACGCCCTCATGCCTGGTGCGTTGGCCGCACCCTATAGCATGGTCGCCACCGCAAGCCCTAAACTTAAGCAGAGCAGTAACCAGCTTCAGTTTGCCCCGAGACAATCGAGTATGGCATCCGCGGGGCTTTCCCCAAATCCCCGCACCTCTGTATCACCGCCGTACGACCCAAGCCGTCAGGCCGGCACTGCCTCCTCATGGCTGGGCAAGCTCAAAGCCCATTATCCGAATCTGCTGCTTCACTATCTTGCGCCGCTCATTGCCATCGCCTTGGTGATGCAGCGGGTTTATAGACAGGCGAGTAGCCTGTCCAAAACACGATTGGAGCAAGCGATCGATGAACGCACTCAGGCGCTGCAACTTGAAAACCTGCGCCTGCAGGAGATGAGTCACAGAGATCCCCTGACCGGCCTTAAGAATCGCCGCTTCATCGAAGAGATGATTGCCCAAGACCTGAATAGGGTCGACCGCAGCTATGACGCCACGCAGTTAAGGAATGAAGAGCTGCCAAGCAAAGCCGACTTATTGGCGCTCATCATAGATATCGATCACTTTAAGCCCATTAATGACACCTATGGTCATCTGGCCGGCGATCGCGTGCTGAGCCAAGTGGGTCAGCGACTGACTACACTGTTTCGCAACTATGATTATGTGGTGCGCTGGGGCGGTGAGGAGTTTCTGGTGGTGGCACGTTTTATCGATCGCCGGGAGATAAACCATCTCGCGGAAAAAGTCCGTCACGCCATCGAGTCGATGGAGATCGAACTCGACGCTAAGCGCACCATAAAGATCACCGCCTCGGTCGGCGCCGCCCCCTACCCCTTCTCCACAGCCCAGGCGGATAAGCTAAGCTGGGAGCAGGTGGTTCATCTTGCCGATATGGCGCTGTACCAGGCCAAGACGAGTTCGCGCAATACCTGGTTTAGTTACATGGGGAGTGACCAGCTGACTATCCCGGATGAGCTGCAATTAGACCCCGTCAAGATCCCTCGAATCGCTATGGTTTCATCTAAGCCATTGTCCAGGCAGAGTCTTGATCTAAGGAAAGCCGCTCTTTAAGCAAAACATCTACCCCCCCAACTACAGGTTTAGCTCGTGCTAAGTGTTAAGTGCTAGTTTTATGTTTAAGGCAGGGAAGCCTTAAACTTTTTTATCTCCCATCAGCTTAAAACCCTTCCATTACGCGGTTAACTTATGTCGCTAACTTATGCTGCTAGCCTATGTCGCTGGCTATAGTTTCTAGCCACTTCTCGAAATTAAGCTTCGAAAATAAACGTTAAAAATAGGCTTGGAAAATAAGCCTGTTTGCCCCGAAGTTGGACCGATTTTGCGCTAACTATGGCTTTCACAACAAGTTTTATATACATAAACATACATTAGAATACAAAAGTGATATATAATAACTGGCAATAAACCTTTTACAGTATTGCAACACTTCAGAGGGATATCGTGAAGGATAATAACTGGATACTGATTGTCGATGACGATGCCGATCTGGCAAACTTGGTCGCCGATTTTCTCGAGATGAACGGCTATAAAACCGAGATAGAACACAACGGTGCCAAGGCCGTCGAGCGCATCATTGCCGAGCAACCTATTTTGGTTATCTTAGATGTGATGCTGCCCGACATGGACGGCTTGTCCATCTGCCGCGCGGTGCGTCATGGCCATCCGGGGATCGAGGGTAGCTACAACGGCCCTATCCTGATGTTGACCGCCCTTAACAACGATATCGACGAAGTTGCCGGCCTGGAGACAGGCGCCGACGACTACCTGGCCAAACCCGTGCGCTCCCGGGTGTTGCTCGCCAGAGTCCGGGCCCTACTGAGACGTAAGCCTGAGCCACCTGTCACCGAGAAGCTCAGTAAGCTTCACAGCAACAACGATAGTCTCATCGAATTTGACGGCCTCAGCATAGATAAGAAATATCAACGCATCCAACAACATGGACAGGATATCGAACTCACCACCGCTGAATTTGAGCTGCTGTGGTTGCTGGCCAGTCGGCCCGGCGAGATCTGCGACAGAGACTCTATCTCAGATTACTTCAGCGACCTGGGGTACGAGAGTTCCCACAGAACCATAGATCTTAGGGTGTCACGCATTCGCCGCAAGCTTGGCGACGATCCCAGCCACGCCACCCGCATCAAGACGATCCACGGCAAGGGTTATCTGTTTGTTGGAGACTGACTCTAGATGCGAAAAAAGCCCATTGCCTTACTACTGCTCGCGATACTGATCAGCCTCAGCCTGGTCGGTATCACCGCACGTATGGATCCTCCCGAGGCAAGGGCCGACATCACAGAGCGAGAGACGCAGCTGACGACCCTGCCTGAAAACCAGCAGGGTGAACTGCTCACCGCGCTGGTCAAACATTATCGCGACAACGATCCCCTCAAGAGCCTGACCTATGGTGAACAGGCCCTGACCCTCTTCTCCAAGGTACCCGACGATATCCGTAAGGTCACAGTGCTGAACAACATGGCCTGGATATATGTCTCGCTGAGCCAGTATGAAAATGCTCAGCTGCGCACCGACCAGGCCAAACAACTGGCCAAGGCAAGCAATGACCTGCATGGACTCTTTACCGCGCAGACTATGCAGGGGATCATCTATTGGCGCAAGGCGGACTATCAGACCGCCCTCAAGACCTTCGAACAGGCGCAGGAGATAGCTAAGCAGGAGAAAGATCTCAGAGGTATCGCCAACACGACCAACTATATGGCGATCATCTACCAGACACTGGGCCAACCAGAGAAGGCGCTCGACTATTTCATCCGCGCCTTCAACATTCAAAAAGAGGTGGGTGATGAGAAGAGCATAGCCGTCTCCCTCAATAACATCGCCAACATGTATGGCACCAGCGGCAACTATAGCCTGGCGCTGGACTATCAACTGCAATCGAGGAAGATTCGTGAGAAGCTGAACGATCTGCCTGGCCTGGCGCAGATCCTGGGTAATATCGGCCTCACCTATTTCTATCTTAAGGACAGCGAACAGGCACTCTCTTATCTGCAACGCTCTCTGGGCTATTACGAATCCCTCAAGGATCAACAGGGCATCGCCGAGATCCACGGCAACCTCGGCATGGTTCATCTGCACGAGCATCAATTGGAATCGGCGCTGTTGCAGTATCAAGAGGCCTTGGCGCTGGCCAAGGCGATCCCTGATACGGCGCTCGAGGCCAGGATCAATATAGATCTCGCCAATGCCTATATCGAACTCGATGACCCTGAACAGGCCTTCAAGCAGATCACCACAGGTTTAGATCAGGCCAATAAGCTCGGCATCGTCTCCCTCAGCGCCTATGGTCTGCTGACCCTCGCCAAGGTGGAAAAGTTACGCGGCAACAGTGAGCGTGCCCTCTCCTTAAGTGCAGCGGCGTTAAACAGCTCCCAGCAGCTGCAAGATAAGCGCGTCGTGCGCGATGCACACGAGTTTCGTTACCTGCTCTACAAACATCTAGGGCAAGCCGAACAGGCGCTGGCGAGTCTGGAAGCCTTTAAGCAGGTGAACGATGAGATGTTTAACTCTGAGAGCGACCAGAGATTGGCCTTTCTCCTCAGCCACTTCGAGGCCGAGCAGCAGGAACAGCAGATAAAGCTGCTGCAGGCCGATCAGGCGCTGCAGAAGACCCAGCTGGCGCAACATACTTATCAGCGCAACGTATGGCTAGGCGGCCTGAGCGTCTTGTTTATCATCCTGCTCCTGCTGGTTAATCGTCATCACCAGCGCAAGATCAACGCATCGCTCAATCAGAACATTCAATCTCAACGTGAGTTAATTCAAGCGGTTGCCCACGAGTTTAGATCCCCGCTCGCCCGGGTTCAGTTGGCCTTCGATATGCTGGAAGAGCAGTTTGAGCAGAACAAACCCACTCGTCTCATCGACACCATCAACAAAGGCCTGAGTGAACTGGAGAAGCTGATCAAAGAGGCGCTGGATTTCATCCAGATAGAGAGTAAATCCAGGCCGTTACACCTCTCGCAGGTCAATCTCAATAAGCTGCTGAGTGAGTTGATGGACGCCAATAGTGTCCTCTACCCCGACAAGGCTTTTAAGCTGGAGGTTAACCCAAGCGAAGCTTGCCTGGTTAAGGCCGATAGCACCCAGATTGCGCGGGCATTTTCCAATATACTGCGCAACGCGGCCCGATTCGCCCGCTCTCAGGTACTCGTTAGCCTCAAGCTAGAAAAGTCCCGCATCCTGGTCATCATCGAAGATGATGGCCCAGGGATCCCCACAGAGCAGAGAGAAAGGGTGTTTGAACCCTTCGTCAGGCTAGATCAGAGCCGTTGTCGGGATTCGGGCGGCATAGGCCTGGGTCTCGCCCTGGCTAAGAAAATATGTGAAGCCCATGGTGGCGCCCTCACCATCTCCTCATCCCAGCTGGGCGGCGCCAAGTTGTCGCTCTCCTGCCCTTTAGTTAACAGAGAGTCTGATAACAAAATATCCTAGAGCAAGGCTTCTGTACATCAAGCAGTTGGACATAAGGCGGCCGCTCACCAAGCTGCCAAAAGCAAAGCCTCTGAAAACAGATAAGCTAGAAACAGAGAGTCGGTAAAGCCTGTAGAAACAGGTCTATAAAACCGATCCGCTAATAGTGTCAATTCGCTGCTCATCCCCTTCCTCTTCTAATGCCCCTGCTAATCTCCCTGCTGAAAAGCCAACTTTTCACGCCCAAGCGACGAGAATTCATCCGGTTGCATCCCAACATTTTCCGCCTAATGCACAAAACCACCCTAAAAAATGTTTGTTATTTGTTAAATAAATTTGATCAAATGAATATCTTTGTATATAAATGTATACTCAAAGCTGTAAATCTTGCAGAGAAATCCCCCTCAGCGAGGGGAGCAGCGCCATGAGCCTAGCTCATCCCTACCACACACAATAACAACGAGGCACCTGAGCCGGCAGCGGTATAGCAGGATATGCGAGCTGCCAATGCAACAGGAAATCGTGGAGCATATAAGATGAAAATCAGTAAACTAGCAGGCATAATCTCCCTAATCACACTGGGCATCGCCGCCTCGAGTCAGGCAGCAGACAACCGCTATGTGGTTCAAGTCGATAATCAACACAAGGGCATAGTGAAGGCCCTGGCGGTCAAGTCGGGCGCGATAATCGAACTCGACGGTGATGGCTTCTTCGCCGCCAGCTTTAACGCCCAGGAGCTCGCCCAGGTGAAAGGCCTGTTAAACAATCCCCATGTGAAGCTGGTCGAGGAAGACCAACGCCGCACGCTGCAGTCACTCTATCAGGATGATGCGGGCGACCCTATGTTGAGCCAACTCACCCCCTATGCCATCTATCAGTCTCAGGCAGATCAAGTTGATTTCGTGCCGGGCGCCGGCATTAAGGTGTGCGTGATCGACTCGGGCCTGGATAGAAGCAACCCTGACTTTAACTGGGGAGCCATCACAGGCGATAACGATTCAGGCACAGGCGATTGGGATGTCAACGGCGGACCTCACGGCACCCACGTTGCCGGTACCATAGGCGCGGCAGACAACGACATAGGTGTCGTTGGTATGGCACCTGGGGTCGATATGCATATCATCAAGGTCTTTACCGCTAGCGGCTGGGCCTACTCTTCTGATCTGGCTCATGCCACTGACCTCTGTAGCCAGGCGGGCGCCAACATCATCAGCATGAGCCTGGGTGGTGGCGGTGCGAGCAGCATTGAATCTAACGCCTTCGAAGCCTTTACCCAGGCAGGTGGCCTGGTGGTCGCCGCTGCGGGCAACGATGGTAACAACGCCCGCTCCTACCCGGCCGCCTACCCAGCCGTCATGATGGTTGGTGCCAACGATGCCAATAACAATATCGCCAGTTTCTCGCAATTTCCTAGCTGTAGCAGTGGCCGAGGCAAACATGCAACCCAAGATGAAACGACCTGCGTAGAAGTCACCGCCGGCGGCGTACAGACGCTTTCGACCTATCCAGCCAAAATGGCGACCATAGCTGCCATGTCGGCGGATGATGTTTTCTTCGAGGCCTCGGCCATGGAAAATATCGGCAGTGCCAGTGGCAACACCTATTTCATGGGCACGGCCGAAACCTTAGATACGCGAGCCCAGGGCAGTGTCTGCGTTATCGATCGCGGCAACATCTCCTTCCATGACAAGGTCGCCAACTGTGAGGCCTCTGGCGGTATCGGCGCCATCATCATCAATAACGTCGAGGGCATGTTATATGGCACGCTGGGTGACGCCAACAGCACCCAGATTCCCGCCGTGGGTGCGGCGCTCAGTGATCGCACAGCCCTGATGTCAGCGACTCAAGCCTCGGTGTCTATCGCGAGTGGTGATTACGGTTATATGAGCGGTACTTCGATGGCGACCCCTGCCGTGTCGGGCGTCGCGGCACTGGTGTGGTCAAACTTCCCAGAGTGTACTGGTAGCGAGATCCGTCAAGCGCTTAAGGCAACCGCCGAAGATCAGGGCATACCTGGACACGATGAGTATTTTGGCTATGGCATAGTCAAGGCCAAGGCGGCTTATGATTATCTGCAAAGCAGTGACTGTAACGGTCAAGGCGGAACGCCGGGCACCTTTAGCCTAAACGCCGAGTATGAATACGCGCGAGGCAAACACAGGGTAAACCTGACGACGGTCGCGGCATCTAGCCCTAAGGTAGACATCTACCGTAACGAGCAACTCATCGCCACGGTAGCGGCAAACACCCTCTATACCGATAGCTTCGGTCGCAAGGCAAGTGGCAGCTTCAGTTACAAGGCCTGTGAAGAAAATACCCAGAGCTGCACCGAGACCCAAAGCGTCAGCTTCTAGTCACGGAGATTTGTCGCTGCAGCCAATCAAGGCGATTTGGTAAGGTGTTGATAGCCTGAGAGATGAGCGCTGTAGCGGCTGACACTAGCCATTAAGCATTGGCTCATCAAGCGCGAGCTCATTGGGCATTCTCTCGCTAAGAAAAGGCTCGCTAAGAAAAAGCTCGTGAAGAAAAGCTCGCTAAGCACAGGCTATTAAACACAAGCTCGTTAGACGCGAGCACCTTGTGCGCCAGCAAATAAAGGGCAGAGATCATCTCATTTGATCTCTGCCCTTATGATCTATGCAGCAGAGCTCCATTGGACAGAGCGCGATTAGACAAAGCTCGGCTAGACTAAGCTCGACTAGACTAAGCTCGACTAGACTAAGCTCGACTAGACAGAGTTAGGCTATGGGAAATGCTAGCCGTCTAGCACTTTCGTCTATCCTCCGCCCTTTCTCCAATTCACACGCTGCCACCACTCAAGGCGCTATATACAGAGTTATCCCCTCCTCCGTCGAGTCTATCGACCAGTTATATTCGATTTTTTTATAGAGATCAGCGTATTGCAAGCATCTAGCCAGATGAACGCACCAACATTGATATACATAAATTCACATTTAAGACGAATTTGTGACATTTTTGATAAACAAATGTTGATCAAAATCAAATCGAGGTATATAAATGTATACATATCGAATACATTTGTATGTGATATAGCCCTATTGAAGACCTCATCAAGTAACTGGGTGCGACAACACTGAGTACTTATAAATTTAATAACAACAGGAGAACAGTTGATGACTACACCCAAGAAATCATCTTCCAAGCTGCTCACAACACTAGTAGGTGCCTCACTCTTAACCGGTTTGAGCCCTGTAGCACTGGCCGTAACCAAGGCACCGCTCAAAGCTATGCCTGAATACGATCAACAATCTGTTATCGTTAAGTTCAAACAAAAAGTAGCTAAGAAAGATCGTAAAGCGCTAACTCGTAACCTTGGCGTCTCTTTCAAAGATAAGAATAACGACGGCGTGGATGACCGCCTGCGCAACATCGCCAACGGTCGTCTGGCGGTACTAGAACTTGGCCAAGGCCGTAAAGTTGATGCGATACTGGCAAGCCTGCAAAACCACCCACTGGTAGAGTACGCAGAACCTAACTACATAGTACACACGACAGCGGTGCCTAACGATACTTCATATGCAAGCCTTTACGGCATGCAGAAGATCCAAGCGGAAACTGCCTGGGACTATGTGATCGGTGACTCTTCTGTTCTTGTTGGTGTTATCGACACCGGCTTCGACTTCAACCACCCAGATCTTGCTGACAACATCTGGACCAACCCCAATGAGATCGCGGGCAACGGTATCGATGACGACGGCAACGGCTACATTGATGATATCCACGGTATCTCAGCCATCTTGGATAATGGTAACCCGTCTGACACAGGTTCTCACGGTACTCACGTATCTGGCACTATCGGTGCCAAAGGGAACAACGCCCTGGGCGTTTCCGGTGTAAACTGGCAAACCAATATGGTCGGCTGTAGCTTCCTCGGTACTGGCGGCGGTACCCTTGCCGATGGTGTTCAGTGTATCGACTATATGATCGGTCTTAAAAATGCCGGCAACAACATCCGCGTGCTGAACAACAGCTGGGGTGGTGGCGGCTTCACTCAAACCCTTAAGGATGCCATCTCGGCGGCCAATAATGCCGACATCCTCTTCGTCGCGGCTGCGGGTAACGACTCGGCCGACATCGACAACGGTGGTTTCTACCCTGCCGGTTACGATGTGCCTAACGTAGTAGCGGTAGCCTCTACCGATAGCGCCGACAATCTGTCTGGCTTCTCTAACTACGGCGACCAACTGGTTCACCTGGCTGCACCGGGTTCATTTATCCTGTCAACGACGCCTAACAACAGCTACGACACTTTCAGCGGTACCTCTATGGCGACACCGCACGTAGCCGGCGCCGCCGCGCTGATCCTTGCGGGTAACCCCAACCTGACTACGTCACAGCTAAAAAGCGTACTCATGAATACAGGTGATGCGCTTGCGTCTCTGCAAGGTAAGACCATCTCAGGTAAACGTCTGAACGTCGCCAACGCCCTGATCGATTCAGGCGGCGCGGGTCCTTCTTTCTTCATGGAAGCAACCCCAACTAAGTCGACCATCAACCAAGGCAATAGCCAGACTTATGCTATCGATCTGGTCGCAGCGGGCGGTTTCAGCGGCACCGCGACCATGAGCCTAAGCAGCGTGCCTGAGCTCAATGCAGACGTGGTATTTGCACAAAACCCGGTTGCGGGCGACACCACTAACACTATGACGATCAATACGACCGAGCAAACTGCGCCTGGTACGTACAACATGACAGTCAACGCCACCGACGGAGCCGTTTCTAAGAACATCAACCTGGAGCTGAAAGTATGGCCTCAGGGTACTGTTTCTACTGTGTTGACCAGCAATGAGATCGTGCCTATCAGCGATGACGATCCTTCAAACCCTGCAACAAGCAGCATCAATGTTCCTTACGACATGACGCTGACTCAGGTCGAAGTGTTTGTTGACATCACTCACACTTGGGCATCTGACATGCTTGTGTCTGTCATTTCACCAGCCGGCGAAGAAGTCATTCTGCACGACCGTGCGGGCGGCAATGGTACTGGTCTTGTTGGCAACTTTATTCCTACTGAATACGAGCTGGACAACGCATTGGGTGAGTGGACACTGAAAGTTGTTGACGAAGTGGCAGGGGACACGGGTGCTATCAACAACTGGTCACTAAAACTGACTGGCGCCCCTTCTGCCGGCACAGACTTCGCACCAAACGTACAGATAGCGACGCCTGCTAACCAAGGCGCGTACCTGACCGGTGAAACCGTCAGCTTCAGCGCAAGCTCAAACGACACCGAAGACGGCGACCTGACGTCTGGCATCGTTTGGACCTCAAGCATTGACGGCGTTATCGGTAACGGCGCATCGTTCACTAAGTCTAACCTGTCGGTAGGCGACCACGTGATCACTGCGACCTCTACTGATTCAGCAGGCCAGGCAAGCACAGAAACTGTTGAGCTATCTGTTGCCGATGCTAACACTACAGTTAGCGGTGCAAACAACACGGCTATTGCTATGCCTGAGATGGGCGGCAAGGTATTTACTGAAATCGACCTGCCTACTGGCGTTGCTATCGATGCAATCGAAGTCAATGTCGATATCTCGTTCGAATCGGTTCAATACCTGAACGTGTGGCTACAGTCTCCGTCTGGCACCCTGGTCAAACTGGTCACCTGGCGTCAATTCTGGAACAAAGATCTGGTAAAGACCTTTAACCCGGTCGAGTTCGCAGGCGAGTCGAGCATGGGTACATGGCGTCTGTTTGTTGAAGATACGTCAAGCTACACAATGAACGGCGTACTGAACAACTGGAGCATCTCGGTATCAAACGGCGACGCAGTACTTCCGCCTCCGGCTGAAAACACCGCACCTGTGATGACTATCAATGCTCCTATGGGTGGTTCTAGCTTCAACCTGGGCGACAGCATCACCTTCGACGGCAGCGCAATTGACGCCGAAGACGGTGACCTGAGTGCAGGCATCAAGTGGTACTCAAACTTCAACGGCCTAATCGGTACTGGTGCCCTATTTAGCATCGACACACTAGGCGCTGGTGACCACATAGTGACAGCTGTGGCGACTGACTCGCAAGACGCCTTCGACCAGGCACAGGTAAGCTTCACCGTTGTCGATGCACCTGCTAACGAAGCCCCTGTGGCCGACTTCAGCTTCGCAGCTAACTTCTTAGACGTGCAGTTTAGCGACCTTTCTGGCGACAGCGACGGTGCGGTAAGCAGCTGGTCTTGGGACTTCGGTGATGGCGCTGGCTCAACGCTAGCAAACCCAGGCCACAGCTATGGCGCCGCAGGCACCTACACTGTCACCCTGACCGTAAGCGATGACGACGGCGCCGAGCACTCAGTCACAAAAGAGATCACTGTGACAGAGCCAAGCCTGGCACTACAAGGAAGCGCGACCACCGACGGTAACCGTGTAACAGCTAACCTGTCTTGGACGTCATCAAGCAAGGTATCGGTTGATGTATACCGCGACGGTGCCCTAGTCAGCACTGAAGTGAGAAAGTCTAGTTACACAGACCGCTTCAACTCATCCGCGACTAGCTTCACTTACCAAGTATGTGAAACTGGCACAAGCAACTGCTCTTACGAAGTCACCATAATGGCGACCCCTAAGACCAAAGGTAAAAACAAGTAAGTTGTAACCCAGGGAAGGCTCTGCCAAGAGCCTTCCCTTTTCTATCTATATCTAGCTAACACTATCTAACGCTATCTAACGTTATGAAAAGCAATAACCCCGCCACCGGATTCACCCAGATCCAGTGTTGGCAGACTCTTGAGGCAAAAGAGGTGAAAAAGAACCGACTCTCCCTACTCGCAATAATCCTGCTCTCTATGCTATCGCCCTTCACCCATGGCTCGAGCGAATTTCGCGCCCACCAGAGCCGCTATGACGACCCACTGCTGAACATGGTTGCCGAGGACAGAGCAACGCTCGAAAAGTTAAACGCGCAGCGCAAGGCGACTAACACCTCAATTGAGATGACCCCCAAGCTGATGGGCGAAAAGTCTCTGAGCATTCACTCAAACACTGAAAACAAGGACCAGAGAGCGAACGAGCAAAGGCTCGCTTCTGCCACGCCAGAACACGTAAACGTGTCGATATCGACCACAAAGCGGACCAAGCCCACGGCGTCAACGCCGGGTTTCATGCTATCTGTACAAGAAAAGCACTTAAGCAAAGCAGCCGGTGAGACCGCCATTTATCACTTCTCGACACTTGAAGACAGGACTCTTGTAGACAATAGCCATACAGGTACAAGAATAGCAAGCGAGAAATTAGGAGGACAGATATGCCTGAGCCTGGCCTCCTCCCTTCCCGGCGCCAGGCTCTCTAAGGAAAGGATTCATCCTGGCGACACATTCAGCCTCTTGGTGCCATCAAACAGTGATGCCCGATGGGGCGACTATATGTTCACCGTGACCGCCTCGGCTGACGGCGGCAATTGGGTCAAGCAGCAGAGTGTCAATCTCAGCCTGCTTCCCGGCAACATGCGCGAGATCAAGCAGGCCAATCTCACCAGGCACCCCATCATAGACAATGCCCCTGAGGGGATAGAGAGTCGCATCGCCGTCGATGATGAGCTTGCCGCCTTTGGCGTGCGCATCTTGGTCAATATCGCCCATACCTGGCACAGGGATCTTAAGATGACCCTCACCTCCCCCATGGGCACAAGCTATCAACTAGAAAGCGAAAGCTATGCTGCAAAAGAAAGTAAAACAGTAAAAGCGAGCGATTCGTCAAAAGAAAGCCTTGCCGCAAGAGAAAGCTATGCAGTCAGAGAGAGTCATGCAGCAAAAGACAATCAGTATCGGGAATATCGTACCGAGACCTTCAATAACGAAGTGGTAAGAGGCGACTGGACCCTCAAGGTAAGTGACCTGGCCGCAGGCGATGTAGGGACCCTAAGGGGCTGGCAACTCCTCATCTCGGGTTACTCGGTAACGCAGCCACAAGAGATAAGTGCTAGTCCATAGTCCGTGCTGTCAGATGAGCCAGATGCGCGCTGAATCACGGCAGATCAACACCCAAGCATACTCGCATATAAAGCCGCCATTTCGCGCGAGAAAACACCAACTTTATCGTGCATCTTGCATTCACCTTCTGCCAATGAGAACACACTGTTTTCGCAAAAGAATTAAAGCGAAAAAGCTGTTGTCCCATAGCAGTTCTGCTACAATTTCGCCGTAATTTCCTCCTCTAACATTACATATAAAAATAGTACCCTATGAATCAATCTAATAAAGTTCTAGCCGTTAACGATGATCTGCCCATCCGCACCGACAAGCCGGTACATTCAGGTAAAGTCCGCAGTGTTTATTGGTTAACCGCTGAAGACAGCGCGCGCCTGATCGAGCAGAAAGGTTATGATGTTCCCGCCGACACGCCGCTGGCGATCATGGTGATCAGTGACCGTATCTCTGCCTTCGACTGCATCTGGCAAGGCGAAAACGGCCTCAACGGCGTCCCTGGCAAAGGGGCGGCGCTTAACGCCATCTCTAGCCATTGGTTCAAGCTATTTAAAGAGAAAGGCTTAGCAGACAGCCATATTCTGGATGTTCCACATCCTTTCGTGTGGATCGTGCAGAAGGCGCAGCCAGTGATGGTCGAAGCGATTGCCAGACAGTACATCACAGGTTCTATGTGGCGTGCCTACAGCAAGGGCGAGCGCGACTTCTGTGGTATCACACTACCCGAGGGACTGGAGAAAGATCAGAAACTGGAAGAGGTGCTGATCACCCCATCGACCAAAGGTGTACTGACAGGTCTTGAGGGCGTTCCCGAAGCCGATGATGTTAACGTTTCACGTGCAGATCTGGAACGTCACCTGGAAGGCTTCAACTTCCACAGCAAGGGCGATATCGACCTTTACGAGAAGCTACTTAAAGAGGGCTTTGCGGTGATCAGCGAAGCCCTGGCCGAGCAAGATCAGATCTTCGTCGACACCAAGTTTGAATTTGGTTACGTGAAAGATGCCAGCGGTCAGGAAAAACTGATCTACATGGATGAAGTCGGCACACCTGACTCATCACGTATCTGGGACGGTGAAGCCCGTCGCAACGGCAAAATAGTCGAGAAGTCAAAAGAAGGCTTCAGACAGTGGCTACTAAACCACTTCCCTGACCCCGATATTCTGCTCAACAAGGAGCGCATGCCTGAGCGTTTCGCCCTGGCGCGCGACAACAAGCTACCAACCGAAGTGATGATGGATATCTCTAACACCTACGTAGGCATCGCCGAGACCATCATAGGTGAGAAGCTACACCTGAGCGAGAATCCTCGTCAGGAGATCATCGACATCCTGCGCGATGAGTATCAGCTAATCCAAGCCTAATGGCGCTAAGCTCCTGATACTCAACCTGGTTAATTTGCCAAGGCAAGCAAGATGAGATAATCAGGGCTTACTAGAAAACTAAGGCCAGCGTTCAACAGACGCTGGCTTTTTTATGCGTGTTTATCTGCGTTTCACCTGAGATTCGATTGGGCCTTTTTATTGGAAAGTCACCCAGAAGTGGTTTCATCATGCTTGCCTTTGAGCCCTAAAAGACGCTGGCAGAGGCGTTAAAACCTTGCGCCTCGCTGATAAGACGATGATGAAAGAAAATTAATCTGATAAAACAGGTGGGCACGCCATCTAACGGCACCTAAAAAATACGCTTAATCTGCGCCGGTAATTCGCTTAGCCGAAACGTGCCCAAGATGGCAACTTACCTAAGAGAGAAACCTCATAGGCTGTCGGCCGACATAGCTTAGCTCAAGTAACGGCAGCACATCCATTGAAATGGTTTAACACACAATAGCCATTAAAATCATCACGATATAAAGAAACCCAACAAGCCTCAATCCACTCAGGCCTGGATATTGGAGGGGGATAAAACCTGCAACTCGTCTCTAACGCACCGTTCGCCGCAACTTCATAAAGCTAAGGCAATGACATAAACATAAGCTAACGAGAGACAGACAAGACTGGATCTGGCAACTCAAAATACAGTAAAAACTCGGTTGTAAAGGTTGCCTTAATATTTTCTCACAACTTTATTAATCCAATCTTAAACTTTTGATTTGCCGCGCCCCTGCCCCGCTTGATAAGGTATGGCGGCAATCACATCTTTAGCGCCCCCATGCCTGTTAGGCAGTAAAAAACGATTGGGCGCCAGCAACAGGGAGAATCCATGCGTAAGTCTATCCTCACCACGGCTATCTTAGCCGGTCTATATCTCACTGGCTGTACACCAGCGAGTCAGGAAGCAAGCAATACAGAAGTAGCAAGTAGCGAAGCGGCGAAGCCTGCCGTTCAGGCGAGTGAAGGTCAAATCAATGCCAGCAACGTACTGCTCAAGAAGAGCGTGTTACAGTATCAGGCGCCTGAGTTTAACAAGATCAGCTTCGACGATTATGCCCCCGCCTTCACCCAAGGGATCATAGAGCACGATAAAGAGATCCAGGCGATCATCGACAATCAGGCCGCCGCAGATTTTGACAACACCATAGTCGCCATGGAAAAGTCTGGCAGCCTGCTTACCCGCGTGGCCAAGACCTTCTTTAACCTGGCCAGCGTCAACTCTAACAGCCAGGTACAAACCCTGGAAGCCGAGCTAGCACCTAAGCTGTCTGCGCACTGGGACAACATCTTCTTAAACCCTGAGCTATTTGCCCGCGTCGAGAGCGTCTACAAGAGCCGCGACAGCCTGAACGCGGAAGACAAGCGCCTTGTAGAGTATTACTACCTGGCATTCGAGCGCGCCGGTGCCAAACTCTCTGACGCTGATAAAGAGAAGATGCGCGATCTTAACGGTCAGCTCGCCAGCCTAACCACGGAATTTTCGAAGAACGTTCTCGATTCATTTAAAAACGAAGTGATCATTGTTAAAGACAAGGCGGAGCTCGACGGCCTATCTGACGCCGAAATCGCTACCCTCGCCCAGGCCGCGAAAGATGCCGGCAAAGAGGGATACCTGATAACTCTTGTGAACACCACCCGTCAACCAATTCTTTCCAGCCTGAACAATCGCGAGCTAAGAGAGAAAGTGTGGAAGACCTCGGCAAATCGCGCCATGGCACTTAACGGCCCGAATATCGTCAAACAGTCACATCTGCACGCCGAAAAGGCAGCGCTACTGGGCTATGACTCTTGGGCGGCCTACACGGTAGCCGATCAGATGGCCAAGACACCGGCAGCCGTATATGAGATCTTAGATGACCTAGCCCCTAAGGCTGTGGCCAAGGCCAAGCTAGAGGCGGCGGACATACAGGCGCAGATTAAGGCATCGGGTCAAGACTTCGAACTGGCACCATGGGACTGGGCCTATTACAGCGAGAAGGTTCGCAAGGCCAAATACGACCTGGATCAGAGCCAGGTCACGCCTTATTTCGAGTTTAACCGCGTCCTCAACGACGGTCTCTTCTTCGCCATGGAGAAACTCTACGGCATCACGGTCAAGGCGCGCAAGGATCTGCCTGTATGGAACCCGGATGTGCTCGCCTATGAGATCTTTAACAAAGACAAGAGCTCTATCGGCATCTTCTATCTGGACCCTTACGCCAGAGAAGGTAAGAACGGCGGCGCCTGGATGGATGAGTTTGTGACTCAGAGCGGCCTGCTGGGCACTAAGCCTGTGGTCTACAACGCGCTGAACATTCCAAAGCCAGCCTCAGGACCAACCCTGATGACCTATGATGAAGTGAGCACCATGTTCCACGAGTTCGGTCACGCCGTGCATGGTCTCTTCTCTCAGGTGAAATACCCAAGTGTGGCGGGTACAGCTACGCCGAGAGACTTCGTCGAGTTCCCATCACAAGCCAACGAAGACTGGTCTATCGATCCTGAAGTTCTGGCCAACTACGCCAAGCACTATCAGACCGGCGAGCCTATTCCTGCCGAGCTATTGAAGAAGGTATTGGCGGCGAGTAAGTTTGGACAAGGCTTCGATACCACAGAGTATCTGGCGGCGGCCATCCTGGACATGGAGTGGCACTCCATTGGCGTCGATGCCAAGATCGACGACGTGGCGAAGTTTGAGCAGCAGGCACTGGCGAAACACGGCATCGATTTTGCGCCTATCCCGCCACGCTACAAGTCAACCTACTTTAGCCATGCATTCGCCGGCGGCTATTCGGCGGGCTACTACGCCTACCTGTGGACCGAAGTCTTTGCGGCAGATGCCTTCGACTTCATGAGCCACAACGGCGGCCTGTCACTGGAGAACGGTAACAAGTTCCGCGACAACGTGCTGTCTAAGGGTAACAGTGAAGATCTGATGCAGGACTACATCAAGTTCACCGGCAGAAAGCCAACCGTGGATGCCCTGTTAAAGCACAGAGGCCTGACGGAATAAGTCTGGATTTCAGGCATTAAAAAGCGGCTCATTGAGCCGCTTTTTTTATCACTATCTGCTTCAGCGCGATCTTTTCCCTAACTCTAACACTAACTTTCAAGAGCTTACTTTAAAAGCTAGTAGATAGACGCTTCGCCCGGCGGGCGGGTACGCAGAAGTTTAAGGAACCACATATATTGCTCTGGATAGGCGTTGATCACCTGCTCCACCGCGCGGTTTAATGCTAAGGCCTCATTCTCCTTACCCTGCATCTCCTCGGGTGAGATGGGCGGCAGTACCGTCAGCAGGTACTGACGCTTTTGCTGATCATAGCCAATCTTCACCGGCATCACCTGGGCGTTGCCCGCCGAGGCAAGACGCCCCACTACAGGCAGAGTGGCCTTAACCGTGCCAAGAAATGGCGCGAAGACGCTCTTCTCAGGGCCTAGGTCTTCATCTGGCAGATAGAAGAAGCTGTTATCGTTTTTCAGCTCAGATAGGAGCGCACGTATACCCGCCTCGCGCATATAGACGTTGCCGCCCTTGGAGCTGCGCATGCGGTTATTGAACCAATCGAACAGCTTGTTACGATGGGCCTTGGCCATAGTGACCATGGGCAGCTCCAGGTTCAACCTGAGCCCGGCGTACTCTATGCCCCATACATGGGGCATGATAAAGATCACCGGCTGACCTGCATCACGGGCGCGCTGCACATGCTCGAAGCCTTCAAGTTGAACGCGGCGACGCAGGTTAGCATCTGAGCGCAGCAGCAGCTCAGACTGCGCCAACAGGATCAACACGAAATTCTCGATATTCTCATCGAGCAGCTTATCGATCTCGGCCTTTGATTTGTCAGGGAAACAGGTCTCCAGGTTTGCCCTGGCCACCCTGAGGGGCTTCTTAGCGATCTTCTTCACCAGACGCGCGAGCAGGCGCGCTATCGGATCCCTTAGCCAGGCGGGCATCAGGCCGAAAAACACCAACAGCCCTATGGCAAACCAGGTGGGCCAATGCTTAAGATGTAATAACTCGGCGCGAAAGCGGCGATCGAAATACTTAGGTTTTCTAGACAAGAGTACAACCTCTTACTCATCCAGCGCCTGTGACCACACAGGCATAAACAACAGATAACCAGTTCAGAAGAAACAGAAAAAGCCACTCAAGGAGTGGCCTTCTCTATGCGTTAAGTCGGATTATTTACCGGCGTTAGCCTCTTCAACACGACTCTTAAGTTTCTGTCCTGGACGGAAAGTCACCACGCGGCGAGCAGAAATCGGGATATCCTCGCCTGTTTTAGGGTTGCGACCCGGTCTTTGATTTTTGTCCCTTAGGTCAAAGTTGCCAAAGCCAGATAACTTGACCTGCTCACCGTTCTCGAGGGCTTGACGAATTTCTTCGAAAAATGCCTCAACCATCTCTTTCGCAACTCGCTTGTTAATACCAAGCGTTTCAAAAAGATGTTCTGCCATTTCGGCTTTGGTAAGTGCCATACTTTTAATCCCTCAACAATGCGTTGAACTCGGTCTTGAGTTCAGAAACTACCTTTTCTACCATTTCAGCAATTTCTTTCTCTTCAAGTGTACGAGCGTTGTCTTGTAGTGTAAGTGCAATCGCCAGACTCTTTTTACCTGGTTCAACACCTTTACCTTGGTATACATCGAACAAGTTTAAGCCAACCAACTGATTTTCGCCAACTTTTCTTATCAAATTTACAACATTTCCTGCCGAGACATCTTCATCAACCAGGATGGCAATGTCGCGTCGGTTTGCTGGAAACTTAGACACAGTCTGGGCTTGCGGCAAACTTGCGTGCAATAAGGCGTCTAATTCGAGCTCGAATACGATGGTTTTACCATTTAAGCCGAAGGGCTTTTCCAGGCTCGGATGGACCGCACCAATGACACCAATCACACGATCATTTCTTAAGATTTCAGCACATTGCCCCGGATGAAGCGCCGGATGAGATGCTTTTTTAAAAGTAAATTCATCCTCTGAAACTGTCAAGCCGATAATGGCTTCGAGATCGCCCTTAAGGTCGAAAAAGTCTACAGTTTTTGATTCCATCGACCAATGTTCGTCATTTTGGTTACCGGCAATGACCGCACCCAACATAGCCTGTTGACGCACACCCGATTCGGCGTTGGCATCTGGCACGAAACGCAGACCAGTTTCAAACAGGCGAACGCGGTTTTGCTGACGGCTCTGGTTGTAACCCACGGCAGTCAACAGACCGGTGAACATAGACAAGCGCATGGCCGACATCTCAACCGAGATAGGGTTTGGCAACACCATGGCATCGCTGCCCGGATGTACCAGCTGCTGCAGCTTAGGATCGACGAAGCTGTAAGTCACGGCTTCCTGGAAGCCCCGGGCGACCATCATGGCGCGCACGCGCTTAAGGTCGATATCAGACTCTTTGTGAAGTGGCATGCTAAGGGCCGCAACAGGCGCAACATTCGGAATGTTGTTGTAGCCATAGATGCGAGCAACCTCTTCGATAAGATCTTCTTCGATCGCCATATCGAAACGGTAAGTCGCGGTCACAACCTGCCAGTTGTCATCCTCACGCGACACGCCAAAGCCAAGACGCTCAAGGATCTCGGTGACATCGGCATCTGCAATATGATGGCCTAGCACGCGATCTAGCTTGCTGCGACGCAGCAGAATGTTAGCAGGCTGAGGCAGATGCTCGTCTGCCTTTGCTTCAACCACAGGGCCGGCTTCGCCGCCACAGATCTCTAGCACCAGGCGGGTCGCACGGTCGATCACCTTATGTTGCAGCTCAGGGTCGACGCCACGCTCGAAACGGTGTGACGAGTCTGTGTGCAGGCCAAGACGACGTGATTTACCCATGATCGCCAGCGGCGCAAAGAAGGCGCATTCCAGCAGGATATCTTGGGTCTCGCCCGTCACACCCGAGTACTCGCCACCGAACACACCAGCCAAGGCCAGAGGTTGGCTGTTATCGGCGATAACCAGAGTATCGTTTGGTACGGTAATTTCGTTGCCATCGAGCAGAGTCAGCTTCTCCTCACCATCACCCAGACGGATCTGAATCTTGCCGTCGATTTTCGCCAAGTCGAAGGCGTGCATCGGCTGGCCGAACTCGATCAACACATAGTTGGTGATGTCGACGATAGGATCGATAGAGCGAATGCCGCTGCGACGCAGTTTTTCCTGCATCCAGAGTGGCGACTGCGCCTTAACGTTAACGTTTTTCACCACACGACCCAGGTAGCGTGGACAGGCGCTAGGTGCCTGATTATCGATCTCGATAGCATCTTCGATGCTAGGGGTAACAGCTTCCCATGTCGGGGCTACAACCGCTTGGCGGTTAAGTACACCTACTTCGCGGGCCAGACCCACCATACCGAGACAGTCGGCGCGGTTAGCGGTCAGATCGACATCGATCACCGCGTCATTAAGGTCCAGGTACTCACGTACATCCTGACCGATTGGCGCATCGAGCGGTAGCTCGATAATGCCATCGCTCTCGATATCGATGCCCAGCTCGCCGTAGGAGCAGAGCATACCAAATGATGGCTGACCGCGTAGCTTGGCCTTCTTGATCTTAAAGTCGCCAGGTAAAACTGCGCCCACCATAGCCACGGCCACTTTCAGGCCCTGACGACAGTTTGGCGCGCCGCAGACGATATCGATCAACTCATCCTGACCAACATTAATCTTAGTTACACGTAGCTTGTCGGCGTCTGGGTGCTGGCCACATTCGACCACCTCACCCACAATCACGCCTGAAAAATCACCGGCTACCGGATCGACACCGTCGACTTCCAGACCCGCCATGGTGATCTGATGTGACAAATCGTCACGGCTAATACTTGGATTGACCCACTCACGAAGCCAAGACTCACTGAATTTCATTATTTACTCGCTCCGTTATTTGAATTGCTTAAGAAAACGTAGGTCGTTTTCGAAGAATGAACGCAGGTCATTAACCCCATAACGCAACATAGAGAGACGCTCTACCCCCATACCGAAGGCGAAACCTTGGTACTTCTCGGGATCGATGCCAACGCTGCGCAGGACATTAGGGTGAACCATGCCGCAACCCAAGACTTCTAACCACTTGCCGTTTTTACCCATCACATCCACTTCGGCTGAAGGCTCTGTGAATGGGAAGTAAGAGGGACGGAAGCGTACTTGTAGATCTTCTTCGAAGAAGTTACGTAGGAAATCATGCAAGATCCCCTTTAACTCTGCGAAGTTAACATTTTCATCGACGAACAGACCTTCTACCTGATGGAACATAGGCGTGTGGGTCTGGTCATAGTCGTTACGGTAAACGCGGCCCGGAGAGATGATACGCAGCGGCGGCTTTTCCGTTTCCATGGTGCGGATCTGCACGCCCGAGGTTTGGGTACGCAGCATCAGCTTAGGATTAAAGTAAAAGGTATCGTGATCGGCACGTGCCGGATGATGCTCAGAAATGTTGAGCGCATCGAAGTTATGGAAATCGTCCTCGATCTCTGGCCCCTGCTTTACGCTGAATCCCAGCTCACCAAAGAAGGTTTCGATACGTTCGATGGTACGGGTCACAGGATGCAGGCCACCGTTGTCGATGCGACGGCCAGGTAGGGTCACGTCGATGCTTTCGGCGCTCAGCTTAGCTTCGAGCTCCTGAGCCTTTAAGCCTTCGATACGCTCAGACAGCTTTTGCTGCACCGCTTGCTTCGCCTGGTTGACCGCCTGACCGAAGGCCGGCTTCTCCTCTGGACTCAGCTTACCCATCATCTTCATCATGTCGGTGATCTTACCTTTCTTACCCAGGTAATCGACACGAAGGTCATCGAGGGTTTTCAGATCATCTGTCCCTTCGATTGCCTGTAAGGCCTGTTCTACGATTTCTGTTAACTCTGACATCATCTCTTCCAGTACGCCCGCCCTCACGCTGAGAGCCAAGACTTTCTATATGCTGACTATTTAATCTTTACGAAAATAGAAAAAGAGACAAATTTTACGTGACCATAAGACGTTTGACTAGGGCTTATTTGGTATTTTTCTAACGAAATCCGTGAGAAAAGGCCAAGCTGCCTAAGCATCAAACTCAGATAGGCTAAAAAGCCATCCCAAAATGTAATTTTGATTCGCCGCGATCACACCAAGCATGTACACTTGAGCCGTACCTTATTTAACAATAACGATAAAATCCCAGTACAAATAAACAACAAACAAACGCCCTGAGGCAAAACTCTCGTTAAGTAATCACTTTGCGATCCGATAACGAGATCATCCCCAGGCGGCAGAGAAAAGCTATGAGAGAAGTAAAGTTTCGATGGATAGATCAGTATCTTATCCATATGACCCTGAAAACCAAATTTACCATTCTGGCCATCATCCCCATCATCACCCTCATGGGGCTTTCCTATATTCTCTATGGGCAGTTCAATAGCCAGATTAAGCAGAGTCACCAGCAGAGTGCCTTGGCTGACGCCCAGAAGATGGTGGAGCTTATCGACCTGAGCCTTAAGTACGTGCCAGCCGACAAGGCCGACAGCTATCAGCAGGCGCTAATCGCTGCTGGCTTTGCCGATACCCAATCTTCCCTCAACGCCAAAGCCAGCCGCCTGGTACAGGCCGGTGGTGGCACCTTAATGCAAAAGGACAGCCTAACAGCCTACAGCCGCGCCTCAAGTGCCAATCTGGTTGCCAAGACAGAGGTGACAGATCTCGACCAGGTACTGAGCTCGGCCCAGAGCGTAGTCATCATCAGCCTGGTGGCACTTATCTTTGTCATCCTGCTAAGCAGCTACTATATCTCCACCTTCGTCGGCGGCGCCCTCTACACCAACGTGATGGCACTTAAACGCGCGGCCGATGGCGATCTCACCGGACGACTGAACTTCTTCGAGGTGAAAGATGAGTTCAGCATCCTGGCGGTGAGCATAGACACACTCGTCGAACGTCAGCATCAGCTGGTGAGCCGCATGACCCAGGCCAGCAGCCAGATCCGCACCGTAGTGCAGGCCTTCAGACAAACGGCTCAAGAGGGACAAACCCTTGCCGCCGAGCAGCGTCAACATCTGGATTCACTGGCCACGGCCATGGAGGAGATGACCGCCGCGGTGAAAGAGGTGGCCCGCAACGCAGAGCAATCTTCTAACGAGACCCAGGAGGCCAACCAACAGGTTGATGCGGGCTCGAAAGATATCGCCATCACGGTCGAAGCCATTGGCGATCTTGCCAACGAAATTGGCGACGCCTCGACGGCGGTGAATACCCTGAACGACAACGCCGCCAAGATTGATGAGGTGGTCACCACCATCAACGCCATCTCAGAGCAGACCAACCTATTGGCGCTCAACGCCGCCATCGAAGCAGCCCGCGCCGGTGAGCAGGGTCGCGGCTTTGCCGTGGTCGCCGATGAGGTCAGAACCTTGGCCGGACGCACCCAGGCCGCAACCGTTGAGATCAAATCGATGATCGAGGCCTTGCAGACAGGCTCTCACGCACTCACTCAGGTGATGAAACGCACAGTCGAGAAGGCCCAGGAGGGTAAGCAGCATGTGCTGGAAACCGGCGAAGATCTCAAGGCCATCGCCCACCACAGCGAGCGGGTGTACGAAATGAGCGTACTGATCGCCACCTCGGCCGAGGAGCAATCGGCGGTCGCCAACGAGATCGCCACCAACCTGATGGAGATCCGCAACCAGTCTCACGATGTGGAGCAGTCCGCCAACCAGTCTGTCTCAGGCTGCGACGAGCTGCACGCCACCGCCGAACAGCTGGATCAGCTATTGGTTGGCCTGAAAGTCTAGTCACTAATGCTCTAGTCATTAATGCTCTAGTCACTAAAAGCTAGTCACTTTAACGGCTTAGGGAGGCAACTCGTCACCCTAAGCCGACTTCATAAGAGTTTAATCCTGTCGCATTTTGATTTAATCTTGAGCTATCACTAATGCATGAATGGATCACAAGCCCCTATGGTCGCCAATGAGAAAGACGAGGCCGGCTCATTAAACACCCAGTGGAAAAACAGCCTTACCTTTAAATTCACCATAGTCCAATTTGTGGTCGCGGTCCTGATCATCGCCTCAAGCATCTGGTTGATCTTCTCTACCGAGAAGAAACATCACATGGACACCCAACTCTCGCTGAGCCAGAACTACGGCCAGGCGGTCATAGAGCAACTGCAACAGGTCACCTCCAAAATCGAGACACTGGCGAACACCATAGGCATAGTGGGTGAAACCTATCGCGGCCAGGATGAGGTGGTGAAAGAGCTGATCCCTTCCCTGCTGGATATTGGCGAGCGCCATCAGCTGATCGCAGGCGGCGGGATCTGGCCCGAGCCCGGCATGTTCGGTACACAGAAGACGCGCAACAGCTTCTTCTGGGCGCGGGACAAGCATGATGAGTTTCAATACCTGGACAACTACAACAGCGCCGAAGGCCCAGGTTATCATCAGGCCTTCTGGTACCTGCCGGCGAAATATTTCCAAGATGGCCATACCCACTGGTCTAAATCCTATGTCGACCCCTACACCAAGGAGGTGATGATCACCGCCTCCGTGCCCATGCGCGCCAACCACAGCTTCATCGGCGTGGCCACGGTCGACATCGCCCTGCGCGGCCTGGATAAGCGCTTTAATTTTTCCGACCAGAACCCCCTCTCGAAGGGATATATCCTGGCGCTGGACAGCTACAACAATCTGCTGGCGGATCCTTTCGACGAGTCTGATAAGCAGCAGACCGCCATGCTCGGCCAGCCGCTCTCTAGACTTATTCAGCGCTACCCGCAACTCGCCCCCATCGCCAAACGCATAGAGACGATGGACCAGACCTTTAGTCAGCAGATAATGACCAGCCCGGCCTATCGCCCCGAACAGCTCGAGAAAGTGCTCGTACAGACGCCTAGAGAGGAGCGAGAGCGCTTAACCACACTCATCAATGCCTCTATCAGGGGAAGCCATGGCAAGACGCCTATAGTGACCCTGGAGCTAAGTAGCGATCCCCTGTTTAACGAGCCCGTGCTGGTGTCTATCCTCACCATGGCCCAGACCCAGTGGAAGATCATCCTGGTAACGCCGCTGTCGAGCCTCGCATCCCAGGCCAACGCCATCGCGCTCAAGATAGGTGCATTTCTGTTACTCGCGCAGCTTATCGCCCTGCTCATTCTGTTTATCTTCCAGCACAAGCTCTTTATCCGGCCAATCTTTCAGATCGTCTCGGCGCTGCAAAGCGGTAACCTGGGCAGGCTGGAGCTAGATGCCAACAAGCGCCACGACGAGGTTGGCCAACTGGCCAAGGCCTTCATCGCCCGCAGCAATCAGCTGGAGATAGCCTATGCCAGTCTCGATGCCAGCAATCTAGCGCTGGAGCAGCAACTGGCGATGCAACAACTGGCGCAGCAGGAGTTGGAGAACAAGAAAGAGTTGATCAACTCCCTGCTCAACGCCTCGCAAAACCTCATCTGCATCAAGGACACCCATGGCTGTTACTCCTTGGTCAACGACAAGTTTTGCGAGGTGATGGGCATAGAGCGAGCCCGGGTCATCGGCATGCGCGACAGCGACCTCTATCCGGCGCATATTGCCGAGATCATCAATCATCATGACCGCATCATCTTGGGCAGCGATCAAGCCCAGAGCTTTGAGCAGCCAATGCCCACCGTGCATGGTGAGCGTATCTACCTGATCACTAAGTACCCAATCAAAGACAAGGATGGCAACATCATCGCCCTGGGTGCCATGGCGGTAGATATCAGCAGCCTCAAGGCCAAACAGGCAGAGCTGGAGCAAACCATCAAGCTACAAGGGGCAAGAAACACAGAGCTAAAACAGGCCTTAGATGCCAAGCCACAAGCCGTGGTAAAAGAAGGGATAGATCCCAAGGGGCTGGCGCAGCTTAAACAGATAGAGCTGGCCCAGCAGGCTATCTTGCCTCAGGTGGTACATCAGTTACTCCGCCAGGAGCTGCAGGCGCTAGAGCAGATCTTTATCCAGCTGCGTCAGTTAGATGCGGCCGATATCGATGAGCCTCAACTTGCCAAATTTACCGAGGCCCTGACATCCCAGATAGATATCATACGACATGGTCAATCCTTGATCAGCGCCGACATCACAGATGTTCGCGCCACTGTGGCCGACCTCTTCTTGCAAGACCTGGTGGCCATGTTAAGGCCTCAGCTCGAAGCCAAGGACGTAGCAGTGCAGATAGACTGTCCCCATCACCTGACGCTGCCCATCTCACCCTGGCATTTTCTGGTGCTCTGCCACAGATTGATCGGCAACAGCCTGCAACATGCCTTTCCCGACAGTCAGGCGCTCAATCGACCGAAACAGCTGAGCATAGGTATTCGCTATCGAGAAGGCTTGCTCTCCCTGACCCTGAGAGACAACGGCCTGGGGATAGGCCAAGCCCGGCTGGAGAAACTCACTCATGCGCTAGATAGCTGTGGCAATAGCAGTGGTAATTGTAGCGGTAAGGGACAAGGCTCCCTCATCCATATCAATCAGTGGCTCAAGGCTCACTTCAACGGCAGGCTCACAGTCGCCAGTCAGAGCGCGCAGTTTACCGAGCTGGTATGCGAGTTACATCTCAATAAGGCATAAAAAATCCCCGGAGGTGAAAACATCCGGGGACGATATTTGTCTGCCTTGTCTGACAGGTTACTTCGCGACGTCGACCAGGTAGTGGCCTTGCAACCAGTTACGACCTATCAAGAGCTTATTGGTCATCTTGGTACGATCTCTCAGGTTCACCTTCACCTTATACTCCCTGCCCGGCTCACCCACATTGAGTTCCACCATGTAGCGCACCTCGCTGCCCTGGGCATTGCGAATAAGCGAGGTTTCGACGATACGGGCATGGACACGTTTTGTTTCACCTTTCTCGTTTTCCGTGGTGAAAGCGAGCATCTTACCGACATTCTGCTCCATATCTTCGACACCATTCTCCACCTTGAGATCCACCGCGTGCAGCGAATTTTCTACCGCGCCGGTATCGATGCGGGTATCAAACAAGAAGCCGGTTTCCAGGATGCTGATGGGGGCCCTGGCACCTATCACCCGCTTTTCAGACACATCCACCACATACTTGCCTTTTAGCCAGTTACGGCCGATCAGCAGTTTGTAATCCATGTGGCCTCTGTCTCTGAGGTTTACCTTAACCTTGCGGGTCTCACCGGCAAAACCGACATGCATCTCCACCATGTAACGTGTCTCAGTACCCTGAGAGTTGCTGACGGTGGAGGTTTTAACTATCTTGGCGCTCAGACGCTTACGCTCACCTGCGGCGTTTTCTGTGGTAAACCAGATGGTCTTACCCACATTGTCAGCCATCTTCTTGGCGCTGCCCCCTTGGATTTCAAGATCGAAGGCATGCAAGGACGTATTACCTGCGCCGGTATCGATGCGGGCCTGATAGACTAGCCCGGCTTCATCGACCGTCATCATGGCCGTCTGACCAATGACCGCTTTATCATCGCCATAGGCAGGCGCAAGCAGAAATAGCGCCACTAACATTAATGCTTTGGTCAACGCTTTAGGGCTCAATGTTCTCAAGGTCAACATGCTCAAGGTCAACATTCTAATCATAAAAAATATCCTAAACCCAATGAAACGAAGCCGACTGAGTGTCGGCCTAACTACAATCTTATTCCGGCGAACTCTCACCCAGCCAGCGCAGCGCCTCATCCGCCGCTTGCCGGGCAAATACCTTCACCGGACAGGGCGCCATATAGGCCATCACTTTGGCGGTATTAGCCACCCACTCACTATCTGTGATGATGGCGACTCTGGAAAAGTCCGTCAAATGAAAGAATCCTAATTTGGCATCATCCCACAAGGTTTCAACAGAAACCCCTTCAAATTCTTCACTAAATTCATACCAGAGCTTAATGGTTGAGTGATCTTGCAACTTGGTTTCTATCGCCGGAATTAGGGTCTGGTCATAGTCGGCCCGAGAGAGCACGCCTCTGGCCTTCACCGCCACGGTATCATGATGAAATCCCGACAGTAGTTCTATCATCAACAACTCCTTTTGGATTAGTAAACAAAATGATAGACGAAGAGACAAAATAGCGTACAGGTACAGATACAGTGCACCAGGTGCTCGCTGATGTTGGGCCCTAACCGTATGTATCTGTAATGGCGCACAAACTGCACTCCCAACCAGACCAAGATGAAGGGCACAAAGGGCAAGGAGATGACAAATGGAATGAACCCCCAGCCAAACGCCAATGCATTAGCGCTAAAGATCTGAAAAATGACCCAAAACAACACGAGTACCGCATAGATAACAAAATGTTGTTTACTGATAGAGGTTGCAGACATGCACACAAACTTCCCAATTTCGCACTTATGCTAACAGTAGGAATAAAGACTGACATTCTCAAGCAGTGAGTTGTAAACACCTGTTTCGGATTGCAAAACCTAAGCTTGCATCTTGGCAATTTCCTGATCGAACAGATTTTTGATCAGTCCCGAAAACTCGGTAATAAACAGGGTCTGCTCTTGGGTGGCGTTGTGATTAGCCACCTTGGCTAAGATCTCTTCTAAGTCATAGACGATGGCATCGACTTCTCGGATCACCATGTTGCGTTCGGCAAAGGTTAAGGAAGGATTTTGGCCACACACCATGATGATCTGCGCCGCCAACTGCTCTTCAAACAACTCCATGACGGTGTCACCCGCTACCCCACCGTCTTCGGAAGACTCAAACAGGCCTAGATGCTCGGTAAGATATTGTATTAGATGTATGTATCCGTCTTTATCAGTAACCATTTTTTGCCCTAAACACACGACTTATATATGAGCATGGTATAGCCCATGCTCAATATCCAGTTTCTACCGCCATTATGATATAAATCGACCAGCCAATCTTGTTGTTAGTGCACGTTTTTCTATCGCATTAAGGTCAATACGAAAGAAACCGGCACCGCCTTGCTGATGGCAGGCAGACCGGCTAATTCTCTGAGCTTCTCAACCCCAGGTGTCAGGCCAAAGTCACCGGCATTGACCACCAGAGGCGCCTCACTGGCCACCATCAACTTATCACCGGCCACCTTGGCCACACTCACCATCACAGGTAGAGTCTGGGTCTTACCATGCAGGCTCACCTTAGCATCGACACTCATCGACATTATGGTGCCAACACTAGCCTTATCGATCGCCTTTCCATCGAGACTGGCAGTTAATTCGACGCTCGGATATTGAGCGGTTTCGAACAGTATCTCTTTCATGCGCTGGTCGCGGATCTCCACATTGGTGACCACGCTGTTAAGGGGAATAGACAGGCTAAAGGCGCCGGCGTCGCTAAGCTGACCCGAGACCTGAGTAAAATGATGCACCTCTGCGATATCACCCTTCTTGATTGAGATAAAGTTAACCCGTGAGCCCTGGTTGCTCACCTGCCAATCGGCCGAATAGGCGTTTAAGCTTAAGATCCCAAGTCCTGCTGCCATGATCAGTGTTTTCATTTTACGCTCCATTTATAACCCTAAGTCCGTCGAAACCTCTGCGATGAAACCCAGCTAGTTTAATGATTAGCAAGGTAATCTTATCTATATTAGCCTAATACAACAGATTATGAACCACTAATATTTATCCCAATAAAAAAGCCCTAACTCAGTTAGGGCCCTTATTTAGATAATTGACAGTCTGTCAGTTAGGCTTTCTTCTTCGCCTTTGGCTTAGCCTTGGCTTCACTGACCCACTTACCGCCGACAAACTTGGCCGTCCAACCGGTCGCCTTACCGTCGATTTCGGTTGCCACATATTGCTCCTTGGTCTTACGGCTAAAGCGCACGACAGCCTTATTACCGTCTTCATCCGCTACAGGGGCATCGGCCAGATATTGATACTTGGGCCATAAGAGCTCACGGTACTTCACCAGCTCTTCCACCAAAGGCGCGCGGGTTTCACGTGATTTAGGGAAAGTGCTCGCGGCCAAGAAGATGCCTGCTGCGCCGTCTCTGAGCACGAAATAGCCATCAGACTTGGTACATTTCAGCTCTGGCAGGTGGATCGGATCTTCCTTTGGCGGAGCCACTTCGCCATTTTTCAACAGTTTACGTGTATTCTTACACTCGCTGTTAGTACAGCCAAAATACTTACCAAAACGGCCATTCTTCAGCTCCATATCGTTGCCACAGCGATCGCATTCGATAATCGGCCCTTCGTACCCCTTGATCTTAAACTGTCCTTGCTCGACCTCGTAGCCGCCACAGATGGGGTTATTACCACACACATGCAGCTTGCGCTTCTCATCGATAAGATAACTGTCCATGGCCGTACCGCAAACATCACATCTGTGCTTGGCGCGCAGTGCATCGGTTTCGGCATCTTCGCTGTTCTCGCTGACGGCCTCTTCGCCCGGCGTCAGGTTCATGGTCGTCTTACAGCGCTCTTTCGGTGGCAAGGCATAACCTGAACAGCCCAGGAACACGCCGGTAGTACCGGTGCGAATGCCCATTGGGCGTCCACAGGTCGGACAGGCGATATCGGTCAGCACCATCTCGTTAGGGCGCATGCCGCCCTCTTCCGGCGGTAGCTCGGCCTTTTCAAGCTGAGCGGTCAAGCCTTTGTAGAAGTTATCCAGTACCTTCTTCCATTCGAGCTGACCCTGGGCCACGTTATCCAGGGTCTGCTCCATGCCGGCGGTGAAGTCGTAACTCATCAGCTCTTCGAAACTGCCGATGAGGCTCTCGCTAACGATCTCCCCCATCTTCTCGGCGTAGAACCGACGATTCTCAACCTTTACATAGCCACGGTCTTGAATGGTCGAGATGATGGTCGCATAGGTCGATGGACGACCAATGCCACGCTTCTCAAGCTCTTTCACCAGTGATGCTTCGCTGTAACGCGCGGGCGGTTTAGTGAAGTGCTGCTTAGGTAACAACTCCTCTAATGCCAGCACATCGCCTTCGGCAACCATCGGCAGGGTGTTGTCTTCCTCGTTTTTCTTCTTAAGCGCGGTCTGAACCCGAGTCCAACCGTCAAACTTAAGTGTACGGCCACTGGCCTTGAGTTCGTAATCCCCTGCGGTCACGGTCAAACGCGTCGCATCATATTTGGCAGGGGTCATCTGACAGGCAACAAACTGGCGCCAGATCAACTCGTAGAGACGCTGCGCATCTCTTTCCATATCGCTAAGGCTGCTGGCACTGACGTTCACATCGGACGGACGGATCGCTTCGTGAGCCTCCTGTGCTCCCTCTTTGCTGCCATAACGGATCGGCGCATCGGGCAGATACTTATCGCCATACTCCTTGCCAATCATGTCACGCACACTATCGAGGGCTTCCTGACTCAAGTTAGTCGAGTCGGTACGCATATAGGTGATATGACCCGCCTCATAGAGACGCTGAGCCATCATCATGGTCTTCTTCACGCCAAAACCGAGACGGGTACTGGCCGCCTGCTGAAGCGTCGAGGTGATGAAGGGCGCCGAGGGCTTACTAGAAGTCGCTTTGACTTCACGGCTAGAAACCTGGTACTTGCTATCTTGTAGTGCGTTTACCGCCACCATGGCCTGGGCTTCGTTTACAGGGTTAAAGTTATCACCCTTAAACTTAGCCACCTGCATCTTGAGCCCTTCGTTACCTAGGGTAGTCAGCTCGGCATGAATGTCCCAGAACTCTTCAGGTACGAACGCCTTGATCTCGCCTTCACGCTCGACCACCAGACGCGTCGCTACCGATTGCACGCGCCCTGCGGAGAGGCCACGGGCCACTTTCTTCCAAAGCAGGGGTGACACCATGAAACCCACCACGCGATCGAGAAAACGTCTCGCCTGCTGGGCATTGACCATATTGGTGTTGAGCTGCGACGGATGGCTAAACGCCTCTTGAATCGCGCTCTTAGTGATCTCGTTAAAGACCACGCGCTGATAGCGCTCTGGATCCCCACCAATCACTTCTTGAAGATGCCATGCAATTGCCTCTCCCTCTCTATCCAAATCGGTTGCGAGGAAGATATGATCTGCATTTTCAGCAAGTGACTGTAATTCTTTGACAACTTTCTCTTTGCCCGGCAGCGTCTGATACTTAGCCTTCCAGCCTCGCTCAGGATCGACACCCATGCGCGCAACCAGAGCTTTCTTCGCTTTCTCTGCCTTATATTTAGCCTTCTCTTCGGGGGACATCTTGCGCACTTCGGCGGGCGATTTAGTCGACGAACTGGCGTCACTGGAGGATGAGGTAGGAAGATCACGGATGTGACCCACACTCGATTTTACGATGTAATCTTTGCCGAGATATTTGTTAATAGTCTTGGCTTTGGCCGGTGATTCGACAATAACTAGCGATTTACCCATAGAATGATCTGCGCCAAAAAGTCTCAAAATTCTGTAAATTGGCTCCATATATAGAGGGTTGTATCAATAGTTTCAAGCTAATCCCTGTTTTATTTGTTACGGCGAGCCAATTTTTAACCGTTTTTGAAAAAAATGTGAAAAATAATATTGCGTAATTAAAAACTAATATTTCATTATTCCCCAACTAGCAAGTAATACTTATGCATTTCTGAGCCAATATCACAGATAAGGCACCATTCCCCTAGCTTGTTATGCCCCAAAGCTCAAGTATACTGGAGCACAAATTCAACAAATTACGGCGCCACCTCAGCCCTGTGTTGACGCCCTATTAAAGCAATAATAACTTGAAGGATATGCAATGAAGCATTACGAAGCGAATTTTGATGGACTCGTCGGACCGACTCATAATTATGCGGGCCTGTCATACGGTAATGTGGCTTCTTTAAATAACGCCGCCGCGGTATCCAGTCCTAAGGCGGCTGCGAAACAAGGCCTTAAGAAAGCCAAGGCCCTCGCCGATTTAGGCTTAGCCCAAGGTATGCTTGCCCCTCAGGAGCGCCCAGATCTTCACACACTGCGTCGAATTGGTTTTTCTGGTACAGATGCCGAAGTATTAAATAAAGCCGCCAAACAAGCCCCTGCGCTCCTTAGAGCCTGTTGCAGCGCCTCAAGTATGTGGACGGCCAATGCGGCAACCGTCTCACCAAGCGCCGATACCCATGATGGTAAGATCCATTTCACCCCGGCAAACCTGGTAGACAAACTCCATCGCAGCATAGAACCTGTGACCACAGGTAACATACTGGCCGCCACCTTTAATAATTCGCGTTACTTCCATCACCATCAACATCTGCCTGAACACGTGAGCTTCGGCGACGAAGGTGCGGCTAACCATACGCGTCTTTGCAGCGAATACGGTCATGCCGGTATCGAACTCTTCGTCTACGGCCAGGAAGCGACTAACCCTAACGCGCCAAAGCCGAAAAAATACCCTGCTAGACAGACACTCGAAGCCTCACAAGCCATCGCCCGTCTGCATCAACTCGATGATGAGAGCAGCGTCTTTATCCAGCAAAATCCAGATGTCATCGATCAAGGCGTGTTCCACAACGATGTGATTGCCGTGGGTAACCAGAATGTGCTCTTCTATCACGAGCAGGCCTTTATCGATACACAAAAGAAACTGGCCGAAATCCAAGGTAAGTTCAACGGTAAAGAACTGCACTTTATTGAAGTGCCTACTGCCAAGGTCGGCATCCAGGATGCGGTGAAGAGCTACCTGTTCAACACCCAGATAGTCACCCTACCCAATGGTGAGATGGCGATTATTGCGCCGACTAACTGTCAGGAAAATGAGGCAGTATATGCCTACCTTAATGAGCTCGTCACCTTGGGGACACCGATCAAGCAGGTGCACTATTTCGATGTGAAGCAGAGCATGCAAAATGGCGGAGGCCCCGCCTGTCTGCGTCTACGAGTCGCCATGAACGAGACAGAGCTTGCTGCCGTCAACCCCAACACCTTGATGAATGATGAGCTGTTTAACAGGCTTAACCTCTGGGTCGATAAACACTATCGTGACGAGCTCGCCATCGACGATCTCGCCGATCCTCAGCTCATTGTCGAATCGCGAACCGCGCTGGATGAACTGACACAGATAATGAAGCTCGGCAGCGTGTATCAATTCCAGAAATAGATTTTGACTACTAGTAAGTTAAAGCTGAAAAAGCCATCTGAAAAGATGGCTTTTTGTTTTTTGCAAAATCGAATTGGCAACTACCTGTGCTAATTCATCAAATAGGTAAAATCGACTCGATAAAAAAGACGCCCTAGGGCGTCTTTTTCAAAGGATTGTCTAAAGGATATTTACACCGATAGAGACTACTTGTGTAATTAGACCTCCAGGCGTTTCTACCTCAACAATAAATACACCTGTATTTGGCTCATCTTCACCCTTTAATGTGACGGTAAACTCACGGCCACCATTGTAGTTAGAGCTAGGCCATACATATTCGGCAGTACTTACTACAGAACCCGCACTCGTCTTAAAGCGAACTTTAGAACCTGCAGGCATCTGTTGGTTATGTAGATCCGAGATAGTAAAGGATACACTGGCCGCCCCCTTACCTACGATATTGATACTGCCACCGTAATGATCGCCATCTTTATCGCTGATCAGAATGTCGTTAGGCGCAGTAGCAAAAGCCGTACTACCCGACATGACAATTACCAAGCTACGTCGCACATAGAGAGATTTCGAATCATTCACACCATCGGCGCAGCCTGCATGCACAGGGTCTGAACACAATACACCGTTGTACTTACCATCTTTGGCTTCGAAGACGCCATTGGCATTAAAATCAATTAACTCTTCGAGAGTACCGCCAATTTGCCCACCTGATTGCTGCGGATTAAACAAACCATCTTCGTTGTAATCGTTAAAGGCATCGGTAAGGTCGAACGACTGACCCGTTACATCTTTACCATTGGTAAACTCAGCCATCTCCGAGGCATCGAAACGGCCATTACCGTTAAGATCTGGGAAAGACTCCTCACCAATCGCTGTCGCTGTTACTGTGGCACGACCACCATACATCTGACCATAAAAGTTACCGTACACACCGAGCGTTGAATAGTAAACCAATGCTGCATTTGGATTACGATACATAGCACCAGCGCCAGAAATGATGGTTTCACCTTCAGGACGTGGTAACTGACTGGTCCAGGTCACCGAACAGGCACCATTAACCGTCTGACAGGCATCTTCGATTGCACCACCTTCGGTAGTAAACGACACTGTTGTTCCATCTGGCACAGGGTTATTGAAGGCATCTGCCATACGAGCGGTAACGACTACCTTAGTACCATCTTCGTCCCACCCTTCAGCATTGAGCACAGATGCTGATAACGAGAAACTGTCTTGATCAGGAATACCCGTAGAAACTATCAACTGGCTAGACTGGCTCGAAATGGCCGGTACCGCACCGTTATCAACAGTCGCAGTAACACGCAGTGATGTAGCTACCGTACCGGTAGTGACGACCGTCTGAACGATACCCTCGTTGTTAGTAGTTGCCTGCAGAGGTGAGATATCTACGCCGCCTACTTTAGTGTTAAGTGAAAACAAAACATTTTGGTTAGGAACAGGGTTGCTGTTCTTATCCAGCACTTTAAATTTAACGACTGAAGACTCAATGCCACCGGTACCCAAGATTGCGATATTTTGCGGCGTTGCCGATTCAAATACGATACTGCCAACATCTGCTTGCAGGACAGTTAGTGTGCCCGTTGCCGATAGGCTAATTCCACCTGCGTTGGCCGTGACGTTAATCTGATCTTCACCCACACAACCTTGCGCACGGTAGGTTGAAGTAGCAACACCGTTACTCGAAGACACCGGCGAGCTAATCTCGGCCTGAGCAGGATTCTTAGTCGCACAGGTTGAAGAGAAATTAACATCTACAGGTTGAGTAAAGGGGTTACCTTTATCATCTTGAATAAGAACGGAAATTGTTGCCGTACCACCAGCAGAGAGAGTTGCGGTACTAATCTCAGCTTTTCCTTGAACAAAAGGATCGCCGCTTCCCATCACTACATTGGTCGCACCAACCACAACGATAGTCTTACCCACCTCATTGGTAGATAGACTCGCGGTTACTTCACCCGCCCCTAAAGAGCTACCAGCATAGATGTCGACCGTAGCCTTACCTTCAGAATCGGTCACTGCAGTCTTGATAGGCAGGTCTCCAATAGTCGTCGCAAAAGTTACGATTGTCGGCTTAGTGATGCCGGTTACCGTGGCAGTGATCTTGCCTGGCTCAAGAATGCTGATCGATTGAATCGGATTACCGGTACTGTCGGTAAGTGATACAGACACTTGGGCTCCACCGCCGGCTTCGCCGCCATCACCTACCATGGTGACATTAAGCGAAGCACTCTCGCCAGAGCTGGTCGTCGCAGTAATCGTCGCGCCAGTATTAATAGCAGCCGTATCCAAGCGCACCTTAGCAATACCATCGGCATCGGTCGCTACTTCACCCGTACCAGGAGAGAAGGTACCGTAAGTATCATTGTTCAAGCTAAACGATACCAAAGTACTGACAGCGGCTCCTGTTGAATCTTTCACCTTAGCGGTGATCATCGCAGGTTCCGCTACTGAGATCTGCGTATTATCGATAGATAAAGCAATAGAGATAGTTGGCGGTGTCGGTGTACCACCGGATCCACCATCTGTGACATTTCCCCCGCCGCTACAGGCGACAATAAAAAGCAAAAATAAATATGAGGTAAAAACTTTAAACGCTGACTTCATTGTCAGACTCCCTGTTACTCAGATTATCATTAAAAGCATCTGCTTATTACTTATAGGCTAACATTACACAATTTTCCCATAACTTTTCCATCACTAATCGCAATTAAGAGCGTAAAAGTGACAAAAACTTTAACTATTTAGCCGTTTCATCACCTAGGGTTTCTTGCTAGGCTTTAGGTGCAAATTGAAAAGCATAAAAATAATACAGGAAGCACTATGGCTGGCACGCAAAACAAAAAATTAGGCCTCACAGGAAAAATACTCATAGGTATGGCCGGAGGCATTTTAATCGGGCTACTGCTACGCAGTTTTTTCCCCGGTAGTGAGTTTATCGAAGAGTATATTACTAACGGCTTATTGAACGTGGTCGGCAGTATTTTTATCTCGAGTTTACAGATGTTGGTCGTCCCTCTGGTCTTCATCTCCCTGGTCTGTGGTACCTGCTCGCTGAGTGACCCATCATCCCTTGGCAGGCTCGGTGGAAAAACCATCGCTTTTTATCTGTTTACAACGGCGATTGCGCTATCTATGGCCATCTTGGTCGCGCTGCTCGTTCATCCAGGTAACGCTTCGCTAGCAGCAGAAAACATGCAGTACAGTGTGAAAGAGGCCCCTAGCCTTTCTGATGTCTTGATCAACCTGGTTCCCCGAAACCCGATACAGGCGATGACTGAGGGGAATATGCTACAGATCATCATCTTTGCAGTGATCTTTGGCTTTGCCATTTCCCATATTGGCGAGCGCGGTAAACGTGTATCGGCACTATTTAACGACCTAAATGAAGTGATCATGCGCGTGGTCACTCTCATCATGCAACTGGCCCCCTACGGTATATTTGCCCTCATGGGTAAACTCGCCTTAACCTTAGGTCTCGAGACATTTGAAAGCGTCGTTAAATATTTCGCGGTAGTTCTGGCGGTGTTATTAGTCCATGCCTTCGTTAGCTACCCAGTGCTATTAAAACTCTTCTCCGGACTCAGTCCCTTTACCTTTATTCGTAAAATGCGCGATGTGCAGCTGTTCGCCTTTAGTACGGCTAGCTCAAATGCCACGCTACCGGTGACGCTAGAAACCTCTGAGCACCGTCTAGGGGTGGATAACAAGGTTGCCTCTTTCACTCTGCCGCTTGGCGCCACCATTAATATGGACGGCACGGCGATTATGCAGGGTGTCGCCACGGTGTTTATTGCCCAAGTATTTGGTATCGACCTCACTATCACCGACTATGCCATGGTGGTGGTCACAGCAACCCTAGCCTCTATCGGCACAGCAGGTGTACCAGGTGTCGGTCTTATCATGCTAGCCATGGTGCTTAATCAGGTGGGTCTGCCTGTCGAAGGTATCGCCCTTATCATGGGGGTCGACAGACTGCTGGATATGGTGCGCACCGCAGTCAACGTCACCGGAGACTCGGTTGCGACGCTTATCATTGCCAAATCGGAAAATGCCTTTAATCAAGAGACCTTTGATGACCCTCAAGCGGGTAAAACTGCCGGTAGCTTCGTCGATCAGGTCAATGCCGAACTTAAAGAGTAAAACCATAGATTTCATCGTTCTATAAAAGCAAAAAAGGCGTCCTATGGACGCCTTTTCTATTTAATTTATATAGGGTAGAACGGGAATTAACTTAAACAAGCCTCGCTAAAACCGTGCAGGCCTATTTAAAACTGCCAAAGCCTATCTTTCCCAATAGCCTATCTTTCCCAGTAAGCTTCTTCCAGGCTGTCTTCCCGTTCAGGCAGGCCGCGAGACAGACGTGGACTGTGCTGCGCCAATACCTCGTAGGCTACACGGTTAGCGTACTTACAGATCTGCGAGAAAGAGGAGTAACACAGGCCGTCTCGCTTATGCTTGCTCGACCCCGGCACATTGGCCTTATGATAGGTGTTAGAGGCAAGGTCGTGCAGCAGCGCCGCCAGCGCACCATCGCCCGCGCCATTGGTATTACGTATGATCTCAGGACCGCCCATGTAAGGCGAGATATGGGCAAATACCTTAATAGGGGTCTGACAGTCACGCTTTAGTTTAGGCCTTGAGAACTCGTAGCGGTTAAATTCTGGAATTGCGCCAGGAAGCAGCGTATGACTGGTTTCGCGCTTCTCGGAATCCTCGGTATAACCCGCGGTGTAGAGCCCCAGCGGGCCTGCCGTGGTAAGCACCATATCACACCACTCAAGGGCCGCATTGCTGGCACTCAAGGGATCTTTAAAGCCGGTCAGGGCTTCGCCCTCATCTTCGTTCATCGCCAGTATGGTGACATTTTCCTTAATGAATTCGATCCACCACAGGGGATCTTCCTCAATAAGGAAGCGTGTCCCCAGGGTAAGTACCACGGGCACATCTGCCGCCTTGGCGTATTCAATAGCTTTTAATGCGGCATCGGTGATCTTATCGCCACCGCTCGCGCGCATCAGATAGGCGGTAAGCACTAGCGCCGACGAGGTCTGCACTATCTCCTGGTCGATATATTCAGGCGTGAGTTTATCCATCGAGCCCTTGCTGATGGCAAAGGTGCGCTCGCCGCACTCTGAGATCAGGGTGAAACAACGACCGATGGGCCCATCGACCGGCTGCAGAAAATTAAGATCCACCTTAGAAGAGGTATTGCACAGATAACGATAGGCATAGCTGCCCACCTCGATGTGGTTGCTCATCACCCCAAACAGCACTGAGCGATCGTCGGCGAGAATAGAGTAGTTGTGTACCGTGTTACCTATGGTGCCACCGGCAAATTCATCGCTGATCAGCTCAGAAGACTTCAGTTCTGTGTAAAGTTGGTGCGCCTTCTCATCATCGATCAGTGTCGAGTTTCCTTTTGGCAGGGCGTAACGGCTAAGTAGCTCGTCGCCCACTTTGGCCTCGATGTCGACCAGTGTCTGATCAATTCCACTGATGTGGGTTGAAATATGCTGCGGCTGCAGGGTTAACTGCGCCAATAATGGATCGCGATTCTTAACTGGAAAGTAATGTTTCGACTTACGTTGACCGGGAAACTTCATACAGAACTCACTCTAATGCATCCATGCAGAATCAAATAAGAATAAACAGCACACTAGACCCCCTTAGTCTACTGTCTACCAGGCCGCGTTTTGGTTAATGCTACGCGGACGCCATTGCCTCAAAAAAACGGCGGCAGATCGTACCATATAAAATAGCATTGGGCAGTGATTTATGCCGTTTACCCGAGATTCTTTGCTTAAGATTTAAGCCAGCCCGCCGCCTGCTCATCGACCAAGTCCGCAAGCAGTTGCATGTGAGCTTCATCCTCGTTCAGACAAGGGATGAAATGGTAGGCCTCACCGCCCGCCTCGATAAAGCTCTCCTTGCCGCCAATGGAGATCTCTTCAAGCGTCTCCAAACAATCGACGGCGAAAGCCGGGCAGAGAATATCCACACGCTTAATCCCCTGACCCGGCAGGCTCTCGAGCAGCGCATCCGTTGCCGGTGTCAGCCATTCCTCCTTACCAAATTTCGATTGAAAACACAGGCGCCACTGTGACTCGGTCAACCCCAAGGCCTCGGCCAGAAGCGCGGCAGTGCGTTGACACTGACGCTGATAGGGATCGCCCTCGGTCACATAACGCAGTGGCACACCATGAAAAGACATCAAGAGGCAATCCCCCTGGTCCTTATCTTGCCAGTGACGCCGCACTGAATCGGCCAGCGCCGCGATATAGGCCGGGTGCTCGAAATATTCTTTACTGAAGCGGGTCTCGGGATAGTTGCGTCTGCCCTTATAGTCACTGGCGATGGCATCGAATACCGGTGCCACGGTCGAGCAGGAATACTGGGGATATAAAGGCAGTACGACGAGGCGCTCCACCCCTTTCGCCAGCAAGCTATCTATCCCAGCTGTCAACGAGGGGTTGCCGTAACTCATCCCCAACTCCACCGGAACATCGTGACCATGACGCGCTTTTAGAATCGCACTCAGCGCCTCACGTTGGCGCTCACTGATCACCATCAGAGGCGAGCCCTCGGGCCACCAGATAGACTCATAGAGCTTGGCTACTGCCTTAGGGCGCGTATTTAATATGATGCCATTGAGTATGGGTTTCCAGATCCAGGGATTTAGGTCGACCACACGGGGATCGCTGAGAAACTGTTTTAAGAACTGCTTTACATCTTTAGGCGTTGGTGTATCGGGTGTGCCGAGATTAACCAGCAAGACACCAAGCTTAGCGGGAGATAAGTTGTCGACTTTATTCAAGAATTACTCTACTCATATTCTCTGGCAAGGATAGCGCTAGGCTAGCACCCACCCTGACATAAAAAAAGCCCACCTAGGTGGGCTTTTTCAAATATGAGAAGCAGCTCATATAGCGCTTCACTTTATAGGAGCGGAATTAGCCAATCGCCTTAACGATAGCCTCGCTCACAGCACCAACACTCTGGGTGCCGTCGAACTTGTTGTAAGTCAGCTTACCTTGCTCGGCAACTTTACCATAGTACTCAACCAGCGGCTTAGTCTGCTCATGATAGATGCCTAGACGCTTACGCACTGTGCTCTCTTCATCATCTGGGCGGATAGCCAGATCTTCGCCGGTTACATCGTCTTTACCTTCCACCTTAGGTGGGTTGTAAACGATGTGGTAAACACGGCCAGAGCCTGGGTGTACACGACGACCGCTCATGCGCTTAACGATCTCTTCGTCTGGCACGTCGATTTCGATCACGTGATCGATATCGATACCGCTAGCCGCCATGGCATCGGCCTGAGGAATGGTGCGTGGGAAACCGTCGAGCAGGAAGCCCTTGGCGCAATCGTCTTGGGCGATACGCTCTTTAACCAGTCCAATAATCAGCTCATCAGAAACCAACTGTCCTGCATCCATCACTTTCTTGGCTTCTAGACCCAGAGGCGTTCCCGCTTTAACGGCTGCACGGAGCATGTCGCCCGTAGAAATTTGTGGCACACCGTATTTTTCCATGATGAATTGGGCTTGAGTACCTTTACCGGCACCTGGGGCACCTAATAGCATAATGCGCATCTGAGAGTCCTCTTATTTCGCATAAATTTGATTATTAGTTTTATCTGGGCGGCGATCTTCGCACAAATGGGCGTCTATTTGAAGGGCCGCATGGCCAGTTTTAATTCGACTTTAGGCTGATACCACACATACCACCTTATAAAGCGACAGGGTTAGCATATATCACTGGTATGATGACCCGATGCAGAGACTCATTAGGGCCTGTTGAACTTTCAAGTTTAATTTTTGTTCAATCTAAACGCGTTTTGCACGAGGCGAGAGTCATGAAGCATAGTTACTCTATGTGAATGGCGAACAACAAAGAAATCGTCTGGAACGATTTCTAACAGCGTCGCTGACCGCCTGCGGTGAAAGGCAGGAAGCCTTTCATCAAGTGCAGTGCGTGTTTAGATGAACCCATTGGGTAGTGTTTGTAGGCCATTTTTACAGCGTAATCGCCCGTTTGTGTAACTCTGGTTTATAAAAACACTACACGGCACAGGCTCTGCCTTGTATAAATCACCTACAAACTGCTGCAAAAACAAACAGCAAAGATCAACAGGCCCTAATAGAGCAAGGTGTATAATTTGCGACGATATTGATTGGCCACGGCATGTCCCTGACCTAACGCGGTGAGGATCTCCATGAAAAGTTGCTTGATCTCTCCTTGCTGAGCCTGCAGATCTGTCTTTAATACCAGATACAGACGCTCGAGGGCTTCTTCATCGCGCTTGGCGCCATGAAGTGCCTTGGCAAGGGACAGAAGCTTGGCATAATCACTGGGGTCTTGTTCGACATCATCCAGCAGACTTCTGATCTCCGGCGTATCGGCGGCGTCCAGCGCCAGGGAGAGCTTGGCCTTGAGGCTCTGATAGTAGGCGTCTTGATCGGCAAGGCCGATACCATCGAGCAACACCTTAGCCTGATTGATGTCTGACACAGCCAGCAGCGCATCGGCATACACCAAGGATACCTCGGCCGTCTGGCACTCCTGATAGGCTTGTTTGAGCAGCGGCAGCGCCCCTTCAGCATCGCCCTCGGCGAGCTGCACCTTGGCCTGATTAAGCGCGACTTGCCAGGCCTTAGGCAGATGCTGGTCGAGTAAGGCCTCGATTTGCGCCGCCTCCTGCAGGCCGGCAAAGCCATCGACCGGCTTACCCTCTTTTAACACCAAGGTGGTCGGCAGGCTCTGGATCTGAAAATAGTTGGCTATCTCCATCTCCTGATCGCAGTTGACCTTGGCCAATACAAAACGCCCCTGTGCCGCGATCTGGTTCAGCGTCTGCATCAGCTGCAGGCTCTCCGGGCTCTGCTGGCTCCAGAAGGCCATGACAACCACCTGCTGCATGGAGGCATCGACCACTTGCTGAATGTTTTCTTTGGTTAAATCCAATACTGAATCCATAATATCTCTTTTATCGAGAGCGTCTCTTTTTTTGAGAGAGCTTGTCTCTGTTAATGAGTTGGCGATAAGTAGATAGCATAAGAGGCAGTCAAACTGCCTCTTACTAACTCTAGCTTAGATTTATTTAACGCTGGCTAACAACATCTTGTTCATCAGTTTGATAAAAGCTGATGGGTCAGCCAGGCTGCCTTTCTCAGATAGCTGCGCCTGTTGCAGCAAGAGCTCGGCCCACTGACCAAACACCTCTTCATCCTGCTCTGTGTCCAGACGTTTTACCAGCGGATGCTCGGGGTTAAGCTCAAACACAGGCTTGCTCTCCGGCACAGCCTGGCCAGCGGCCTGCATCAATTTAATCATCTGCGACGACATCTCACCGGCGCCGGCAACCACACAGGCTGGGGTGTCGGTAAGACGGCTGGTCACCTTCACCTCGGCCACCTTATCGCCCAGCACCTCTTTGACGCGTTTCACTAGGCCTTCAGATTCGGTTTCCAGCTTCTCCTGGGCCTCTTTCTCGGCGGCATCTTCCAGCTCACCCAGTTCAAGGTCACCACGGGTCACCGAGTGCAGCTGCTTGCCGTCGAACTCGGTGAGATGGTTGATCAACCACTCGTCGATACGCTCCGACATCAACAGCACCTCGATCCCCTTCTTACGCAGTAACTCTAGGTGTGGACTGTTAGCCGCCGCTTCATGACTGTCGGCAACGATATAGTAGATCTTGCTCTGACCTTCCTTCATGCGCTCAACATAGTCACTCAGTGAAACGGTATGGGCCGCCTCGTTGGTGTGAGTCGAGGCAAAGCGCAGCAGGCCGGCAATCTTCTCCTTGTTGGCGAAATCTTCCGCCGGACCTTCTTTCAATACCTGACCAAACTCGGCCCAGAAGGTTTGATACTTCTCGGGATCGTTCTTAGTCAGCTTCTCTAGCATGCCAAGCACGCGCTTGGTCACCGCAGTACGCAGCGCCGTGGTGATCTTGTTGTCCTGCAAGATTTCACGCGAGACGTTCAGCGGCAGATCGTTTGAGTCGATAAGACCCTGCACGAAACGCAGGTAGCTTGGCATAAACTGCTCGGCATCATCCATCACGAATACGCGCTGCACGAAGAGTTTCAGGCCGTGTTTACGGTCGCGGTTCCACAGATCCCAAGGCGCCTTCGACGGGATGTAAAGCAGACTGGTGTACTCCTGCTTACCCTCAACGCGGTTGTGGCTCCACAGCAGAGGATCGGCAAAATCATGGGAGATATGCTTGTAGAACTCTTGATACTCTTCGTCGGTGACATCGCTCTTGTTACGAGTCCACAGGGCGGTCGCCTTGTTCATCGCCTTCCAGTGACCTTCGGTCGCAGGAATGGCTTCACCGCCCTCCTCTGTCGCTTCCTGGGCTGGCGTGCCTTCTTGCCACATCTCTACCGGTACCGAGATATGATCTGAGTATTTGGTGATGATAGAGCGCAGACGATAATCGCTCGCAAACTCTTTCTCTTCTTCGCGAAGATGCAAGATGATCTCTGTGCCGCGGCTCTCTTTGACAATATTTTCGACGGTGAATTCACCCTCACCGGCCGATTCCCACTGCACCGCCTCATCGGCCGCGTGACCGGCGGCGCGAGTGCGTACGGTCACCTTGTCGGCAACAATGAAGGCCGAGTAGAAGCCCACACCAAACTGGCCGATCAGCTGTGAGTCTTTAGACTCATCGCCCGACAGGTTCTTGAAAAATTCTGCGGTGCCCGACTTGGCGATGGTCCCCAGATGCTCTATCACGCCATCGCGGGTCATACCGATACCATTATCTTCAATGGTCACTGTGCCTTTCTCGCTATCGGCACTGACGCGTACGCGCAGCTCACCGTCGCCTTCGTAAAGCTCATCTTTAGTCAGGGCTTCGTAGCGAAGTTTATCGGCCGCATCGGCGGCGTTAGAGACCAATTCACGCAAGAAAATCTCTTTATTGGAGTATAAAGAGTGGATCATCAAATTGAGTAGTTGTTTGACTTCTGTTTGAAAGCCATGGGTTTCTTGATGTGACATGGATGTTTCCTTCTCTATTTCACAAAAACGCTTATGGCTTTAGAGATGGGGCTGGATTTTCGCTTTTCAAGCTAAAAACAGACAAAGGGTTTTAATTGGTCAAAAAAAATCCAGCTCAAGATGAACTGGATTTTAATATAGGACTTAAAAGAGCCTTATAACGGAATGCGTCCATTAAAGGAGAGCGCCAGCGTGGTGCTGTCGACATACTCCAGCTCGCCGCCCACGGGCACACCATGAGCAATTCGGCTCACATTGACCTCATGCTGCTTGGCCATATCGGCAATAAAGTGCGCCGTCGCGTCCCCTTCTACCGTGGGGTTGGTCGCCAGGATAAGCTCGCTCACCTCGCCACTGGCAAGATGGGTCTCCAGCAGGCTCAGCCCGAGCTCGTCAGGCCCCACACCATCGAGGGGTGACAGGTGGCCTAAGAGCACAAAATAACGGCCCGAGAAGTGACCGCCGGCTTCAATCGCCAGCACGTCTGCAGGCGTCTCGACCACACAGATTAGATCTGAGCTGCCACGGCGACTACTGGCGCAGATGGGACACAGGCTCTCTTCGGTGAAGGTGCGACAGCTGCTGCAGTGTCCCACATCACTCATAGCACTCGACAATGCCTGGGCGAGCTTGTGACCCGCCTTGCGATCGCGCTCAAGCAGCTGAAACGCCATGCGCTGAGCCGACTTGGGGCCAACCCCGGGCAGACAGCGCAGCGACTGGATCAACTCATCGACGAGGGGACTAAATTTCATCGTTAGAAAGGCATCTTCATGCCTGGTGGCAACTGCATGCCGCCTGTGACTTCAGCCATCTTCTCTTTCTGGCTCTCTTCGACACGACGCGCCGCATCGTTACAAGCCGCCGCGATCAGATCTTCGAGCATCTCTTTGTCATCTTCTAGCAGGCTTGGGTCGATCTCGACCTTACGTACGCTGTGAGAGCCTGTCATAGTGACCTTAACAAGACCCGCACCGGCTTCACCGGTCACTTCCATACGCGCGATCTCTTCTTGCGCCTTGGCCATCTTGTCTTGCATCATCTGGGCCTGTTTCATCAGGTTGCCCATACCGCCTTTTCCAAACATATCGAGTTCTCTTCAATATTAAAAAAACTGGCTAATCTTACTGAATTAGCACCAATAAGCAATCAAAGCTGATCACCAATCTTAAAACTTATGACCTGCGAGCCCTTTCGCATTGCTCGGCTCCTTCATTCTATCGAGCCAACTGCACTAGTTCACTGCGTTTGCTCACGACACTTGCTCACGACATTAGTTAGCCACACTAACGACTGATTCAAGCTATCCCTCACATGAGCGATAACTCGAGTGAGTTAAGACTCCTCTGTCGCCACAAAGTTCGACTTATCGATAAGTGATATCGTCTGGCCCCGCTTACCCAGAAGCTCCGGCAGATAACTTAAGCTGTCTGGCTCCATCTCTGCCTGCATCACCTGTGTCAGCCACTGAATGTTTTCATCTTGCAATAGCCCCTGATGCGCCTGCTCGAGCAGCTCACGATGAAAACGCTGACGTATCTCTAGCGGTGTCTCACGCTCAGGCTCGACGCCGACAGTAAACGCCACCTGGCAGCTGCCGCCCAAGGCCTTCGACAAGGCATCTTCGAGCTGACTGATGGCACCTGGCGCCGCCAAATGCTTCTGATTGGGTTTGAGCACCAGAGGCAGTGGCTCACTAAAGGCCTTACATACGGCGTTGACCGCCAGCTGTCTTACCCGGCCGCCGATCTCCAGCGCCGACATCAAGCGATACCACTTAAGATCCGTATCATGGCCTGAGATCTCATCGGACACAAAGGCCACCCGGGTCGTCTGACTGACGAACTGAGTTACCGCTGAAGATGCAGAAGATTCCTGCGCAGCAGGACTCTGGACGGGATGATTGCCGATAGCACCTCTTTCATTTGGACCTTGGCCATCCGAGCTTTGGCCCTCCAAGCTGAGTTCATCCAAGCCTTGTTCAGTCTCAGCAACTGCAGCGGCGCGGACGTGTGATTCAGTCTCTGTATCGACTTGCTCGACAAGATTAGATGCTTCATCACTTGGCGCGGTCATCGCCTGCTGACTTGGCTCTGGTGACACCCAAGGCGGCCTGTCTTCATTATTTAGGTACGCAGTAGGCTGCTGTGAAGAATTATTGTGCTGCGGAGCAGGCACTTTCGTCCCAGGCTCCGTCATCACAGCCGTGTTCGAGACAGCTTCTACGCTCAAGGCATTATCTTGTACGTTCTGGGCTGTCTCACCAAAGCTCTGAGAAGTTGCTTCCCCGCTCAAGTCATTTTCACCGCCCCTCTGGGATTCGTCATTCCCGCTCAGGGCTGCTTTTTCTCCGCTCAGGGCTGTTTCTACGCTCAAGGCTGCTTGCTCTGGCCGTTTGGGCGGCACATAAGGCGCTGCGGTAAACTTGCTCTCTTCGCCCGCCAGCTGTTCACTACTTGGCTGAGCCTGGTTAGCCCCAGGCGTCTTAACGCCGACTAGGGGCTTTTTTGATGCGCTCTCCTTAGCCGCGTCCTCCTTAGCCGCATCTTCCTCAAGATCGCTAAGCAGGCTCTGACGCGCATTCAGCACGGCGTCGAGCAGATCATCTTCTAACAGGTTGGACGTTGTTTCTTCACTTGCCGATCCAGTATCGGGCGTCAAGCCGCCAAGTGGTGCATTTTCATTTACCGGAGCGCTGCTAGCCTGGACACTGTTGGCAGCAGGCGTTGTTGCCTCAGAGGAAGAGATATCGCCAGACGTCTGACTATCCTGGCCCTGTTGATAGGCAAGGTAGGCTTCATAGTCACTTGAGTCGCTGGACTCTTCTTCATCTGAACTGAAATAGAGGTCATCATAAAAACTGCCACTCTCGTCTGCTGACGAAGTGGCTTGCTCGGCTATTGAAGCTGTTTGCTCGACGCTCGCTGCAGGCATTTGCATCTCGGTTGGCAAAGCCGCTTCACCGCCCTGCGCTGTCGCAGAACTCGTCGACGCATCCACTTTAGACTCGGCAGATGCATCGCTTACGGGACTCTTATTTGCCGAGCTCGTTGCTTGCGCGCTCGGCTCAGGGCTAGACACAGGCTCAATGATAGGCTCAGAACTATGATTAGGGCTATGACCTTGGCTATTGGCCTGACTCAAAATCAGCTGCTGCTCGGCAAACAGATCGAGTGCGCCCTCATCCTCCTCAAGCGCATCCTGTTCAGCTGAATCCGCTTCGACTAAATCCGCTTCAACTAAGTCCGCTTCAATTGGGGCGTCAGTATCGCTTAACTTGTTCGTCTGCTCTGCAGTTGGCGTTTGCGCATCGTCTTGAGAAAACATTGGCGCACTTGATTCACTGCTGGCCTCAACCTTAGCCTTTTCTTCAACCTCGGCTTCCACTTCGTCCTGACTGTTTGACACAGACTCAGCAGGTTTCACCAACTTAACTGTTTCGTCTGGCTTAGCAGAGGTTGGCGCAACATCTTCACCCTTGCCCTGTTCTCGTAAAAGAGTGTCTGGCAAGAGGATCTCGCTACCTGCCTCGCCCATCCAGCGCTGCACAGGCGCCTCGGGCACGAAAGCGATGGCGCGCAATAGCGCCATCTCTAGGCCAGACTTAGGATCGGGTGCATGGGGCAGGTCCTGTCGGCCGTTTAGCAATAGTTGATAATAGAGCTGTACCTGCTCGGGCCTTAGCTGTTTGGCGAAGGCCTTGATCTGCTCGGCATATTGCGACAGCTGAGCGGCGCTGGGTGCAAACTGGGTCAAGGTGATCTGATGCAGCAATTCCAGCAGGCTGCGCAGCACCTCATGGGGATCGGCGCCGAAGGATAAAACATCCCCAGTCACCTTCATGAGTTGATCCACGTCGCCATCACACAGGGCTTTGAGCAACACAATCACATGATGCTCATCTATGGTGCCTAGCATGGTCTGCACCTGAGTGAGCCTGACTTGACCGGCGCCGAAGGCGATAGCCTGATCTGTCAGACTCAAGGCGTCACGCATACTGCCGTTGGCTGCCTTGGCGAGTAGTTTTACCGCGCCATCGTCATAGCCAACCTGCTCCTGCGCCAGGATGTGGCCAAGTTGCACGCAGATCTCATCGAGTGTCAGACTCTTAAGGTTAAATTGCAGACAGCGGGAGAGTACGGTTACCGGCAGGCGCTGAGGATCTGTGGTCGCCAGCAAGAACTTAACATGCTCAGGGGGCTCTTCCAGCGTCTTCAACAGGGCATTGAAGCTGCTGCGCGAGAGCATATGCACCTCATCGATAAGATACACCTTGAAGCGGCCACGTGTGGGGCGGTACTGAACGTTGTCCAGCAACTCACGGGTATCGTCAACCTTAGTGCGCGACGCCGCATCCACCTCGATAAGATCGACAAAACGGCCCTGGGCAATCTCGACGCAGCTGGCACATTGGCCACAGGGCGTAGCCGTTACCCCTTGCTCACAATTCAATCCCTTGGCAAATAGCCTGGCCAGACTCGTCTTACCGACCCCTCGGGTACCAGTAAACAGATAGGCATGATGTAGACGGTTTTGCGATAAGGCATTGGTTAGGGCATGCAGCACATGTGACTGACCGACGACTTGCTCAAATGTTGCAGGGCGCCATTTTCTGGCTAACACCTGATATGACATGGAACTCCCCAAGGTTGGTAACTATTACGAAGCACACTTCATTAATCAGCAAACAATAACATGCCAAGGTCCATCTCGCTAGCAAGCTAAGCGCTTAGCGCGCCTTAATTTATCTTTGTTAAGCCAGCTTGCTTCATGTTTAACCTGTCACCCGCTTTACCCGCCCGGATGAGGCCTATTGCTAAGCCATCATGAGCCACTCTTTAGTCAGTCTTTAGCGAGTTGACAAGGTACTGTTAGCCATCTCCCCTCGCCCATCAGCCGCATGGGGTAGACAACAGGCTCACATATCTCATCGGCCTGACATCACAGATGCCCAGATAGCAAAATGCCGCGGCATAGCCACGGCACTTAAATGATCGACTTGAGCGATCAATTAGACGGTATTACTCGCCTTCAAACTCACACAGGGTCATCAGAGAGAGGCCCATCTCGGCAAGACGATGCTCGCCGCCAAGCTCTGGCAGAGAGATCACAAACGCCGCGTGCTCAACTTCACCACCGAGCTGACGGATAAGCTTTACTGTCGCTTCGATAGTACCGCCTGTAGCCAGCAAATCGTCGACCACCAATACCTTATCGCCTGGCTTAATGGCATCGGTATGGATCTCCAACATGTCATGGCCATATTCCAGCTCATAACTCTCAGAAATGGTTTCGCGCGGCAGTTTACCCGGCTTACGCACAGGCACGAAACCGACGCCCAACTCTAACGCCAGCGGCGCGCCGAAGAGGAAGCCACGCGCCTCAGTGCCCACCACTTTGGTCACGCCAAGATCTTTATAGCGCTCAACAAACAGGGCAATCGTCGCCTGATAGGCCGCTGGGTCTTCCATTAAACTGGTTACATCGCGAAACATGATCCCTGGTTTCGGATAATCTGGAATTGTCTTAATGCTCTGCTTGATCAAGGCTAACTTGTCTGTATTCATTACTACCATCTTTTTCGTTTGAGCCCTTAAAAAGGACAAACTGGCCATAGGGCCAGTTTTGACTAGAATTTTCGGCTAAAGCTTAAGCTCCTTTGATATGGGTTGCAACAGCGAATGTCACAAAGCTTAACCAAACTCACCGCCAAGGTTCACAACCTAAGTTCACAATCAGTCGTCTAATTCGGGAATTTGCCTGAGATAAAGCAGCAAGCCTGTCAGCATGGCCAGCAGCATCAACTTCACCCACAGCAGCGGCACCAAGATGATACTCACGCTAAAACTTAAACAGGTAGCGATATAGGCCTTGCGCTTCAAGCCGCGGCGAATGGCGCGCTCGCTATGCCAGTTCTGCAGCGCATCGGCAAACCAAGGATGAGTCATCAGCCAGTCATGCAGGCGCGAACTCGAGCGGGCGAAACAGAAGGCCGCCAGCAAGATAAAAGGCACGGTCGGCAGCAGCGGAAGGGCAATGCCAAGCAGGCCGAGAAACAGACTGCTAAGGCCTAGGAGTAGATAGAAGCCCCGCTTGATAACCATGAATTCCTCGCATAAAAAAACCACTCAATAATGAGTGGTTAGTATACCCGACTTAGCCCGCTAAGCTAGTTGCTTAACCGCTTAAGAGATCAGGTTTAGGTGTTTCAACCATGACAGGGTAGCTGGCAGCGTAGGCAACATCATTACCAGCAAGAAACCAAGAAAATAAACAAAATTAAACGGGTCTTTAAACGGCTGACTCATACTTTCCTCACTCATGATTGACAACTTTTATTGATCTAGATCAATTTTCGCCGCCATTATAGTGACAAGCCAGCACGATAGAAAGGCCTAATTTGGACAAATTTTATCTCGCGGCGACCACTATGCCCCGCTGCACCATATCCAGCAGCAACTGCCGACAACCCTCTACTATCTGAGGCCTCGGCATCTGCTGATAAAGCGATGCGAGCCAGTCGCATAGCGCGGCAAACTCCATACCATCTTGCTGCTCGATATAGGCCAGCACCTGCGCCGTAAGCGGGTTGAGCTGCAAGAAACAGACTTCATCGTCTGCATCTCGATAGATACAGAAAAAGTTAGGCTGCTCGCTAGGCGCCTCGGGGCGATAGTCCGGGCTGATACGCTGCACCTCAAAATGGTACTGGGCCACCCTGGCAGCCAAGCTTAATCCCAGGGGCTGGGTTTCCAGGTTCTGCTCGTTAATATTTTGCGATTGTCTGTCATCGAGCGCCGTAGCCACCACCAGCTCCAACCATTCGTAGTGAGCCAGCTCTAGCATGAAGGCGGGATCTTGCTCGCTCAGCTGATACTCATTTTGCAAGAACAGCAAAAACTCCTGGGCGATTTCGATAAAGATCGGCGTCTGACAATCATGGGTCACAAAAAACTGCTGCACCAGCGCCTGCCAGTCATCTTCTTCATATAAGGAGCAGAGCACGGGAAAACCACTGGCGACAAACCCCTTCACATTATTAAAAAACAGTTCGCGATAGATCCCCATGCGCCTTTCATCCGTCCCCTGAGGCAGGGGCGATGAAGGGTCTTTGATGTAATCGATAAACGACTGCTGAACTTGGGTAAAACTCATCTAGGCGCTCCGATGGCTGGGCTGTAATGCCTTGGTCTGATAGTCATGTATCCTGTTGATCTCTTTGAGCAACTCAGAGGTGGCCGGAATATTAAAGTCACGCTCGAGCAAGGTTGGAAACACACCATGGGTCTGATAACAGACCTCTAATAGACGCCACACGGGGTCGATCACCTCGCTGCCATGGGTATCGACCTTAAGATCTTCTGCCTCATCGTAATGACCGGCAATATGCAGATAGGCGATACGCTCACTGGGCATGGCCCTTAAGAAGGCTTCGGCGTCATACTGATGATTGATCGCGTTAACATAGATGTTGTTCACATCCAGCAGCAGGCGGCAATCTGCCTCTTCCAGCACGGCGCTGACAAACTCGCACTCACTCATCTCGCTCGCGGGTGCGGCGTAAAAGGATACGTTTTCCAGAATAAAGGGACGCTCTAAGATATCCTGCACCTGCTCGATACGCTTTGCCACATGGCGCACCGCCTCATCAGTAAAGGGGATTGGCATCAAGTCATACAGATGGCCCTTGCCCGAGCAGTAGCTCAAATGCTCCGAATAGATATCTATGCCGTGATGGTCGAGAAAGTGCTTCACCTGTTTGACGAAACGGGTATCTAGGGACTCAGGCCCACCGATAGAGAGGGACAGTCCGTGGCAGAAAAACTTGTGCTTCTCGGTTAACTGCCTAAATTGACGGCCAAACTTACCACCAAGTGTCATCCAGTTCTCGGGCGCCACCTCGAAAAAATCGATGGCTCCGGGGACGGACTGGCAAAACTCATCTAGCATCTCGCGGCGCAGGCCGAGACCCACCTTAGCTTGTGTCATCATCACCTCACCTCTAGTGAATAAATTGACGCATTTACCTTATGTAAAAAGAATTAGGCCAGTGAAAACTGGCCTAATCGACATGGGCAATTGCCTTAAGGCCTATTACTTATGGCCACCACACTTGCCTTCTTTACCCTTCTTCATATCTTCGCCACACTTGCCCTCTTTGGCCTTCATGTTCTCGCCACACTTACCCTCTTTTTGGGCTTTCATCTGGGCACCGCATTTGCCTTCGCCACATTTACCTTCTTTGGCGCCTTTCTTCATAGCTTCGCCACATTTACCTTCACCGCACTTGCCCTCTTTCATCGCTTTTTGCTGCGCGCCACATTTGCCCTCTTTGGCACCTTTCTTCATGTTCTCGCCGCACTTGCCTTCGCCACACTTACCTTCGCCATCGGCGATCTGGTAACCAGCTTGCATTTCACTGTAACCAAACGGATTAGCTTGAGCCTGCGCCGCAAACGCGCTACCAACAAACACAGTGCCTAACGCTACAGCAACAGCAGTATTCTTAACTAATTTCATAATCTCTTCCTTTGTTGATCTCTTATATGCAATGGTTTGCCAACATCAGTGCGTTGCTGGCTCGGATAATATGACCCGGCCCCCTAGATTTTTATTTCAAAAAACTTATCAGGCATCACATTTATGACCCAAATTATGTGTTAGCGCAAGCATCTAAATGGCAGTAATCGATTGATCTCAAGTCTTTATCGACTAAAAATCGATAAACCAGTCATAGATAACAAAAGATGCTCACATCTGACCCATGAGTTTGGCTGGGCACAGCCGTTATCCCCACACCTCCTCGCACGCACACAGGCTTTGTATCTGCCAGGCGCTTGACGTAGAATAAGCGCCCTTTTACCCGGTCCGGGCAATACAGTACTCAAGCAGTACGTAAACCATGGCCGACAGGTTCACCTTTTTAGGCTCCGCGCCTTGAATTAATGAGAAAACGAGAATCATGCGTGTCATCTTAGCCCCGATGGAAGGCGTTGCCGACGCCCCTATGCGAGCCCTGCTAACCAGCGTTGGTGGCTATGACATGGTGATCAGCGAATTTATTCGTGTCGTCGATCAGCTGCTGCCGGAAAAAGTCTTCTACCGACTCTGCGCCGAGCTTAAATACCAATGCAAAACCGCCTCGGGCACCCCGGTGCGCCTGCAACTGTTGGGGCAGGAACCCAACTGGATGGCCGAGAATGCCATTCGCGCCGTCGAACTCGGCTCTCGCGGCGTCGACCTTAACTATGGCTGCCCTGCCCCTATGGTTAATCGCAGCAAGGGTGGCGCGGCGCTGTTAAAAGAACCGGAAACCATTTACCGGGTGACCCAGGCCGTGAGGCAGGCGGTACCCAAGGACAAGCCTGTGTCGGCCAAGATCCGCCTGGGATGGGATGACAAGAGCCGCTGCACCGAAATCGCCCAGGCTATCGAGGCGGCCGGCGCCACCGAACTCACGGTACACGCCCGCACCAAAGAGGAAGCCTACCGACCGCCGGCGCACTGGGAATATATCGCGCAGATAAAATCTGTCACTCGCCTGCCCATCATCGCCAATGGCGAGATCTGGGGCAGAGAAGATTACCTCAAATGCCGCGAGGCCAGCGGCTGTGATGACGTCATGCTCGGCCGCGGCGCCCTGACCATCCCCAACCTGGCCCACGTAGTGAAAGGCGAGCAGATGCCCATGCCCTGGCCCGAGGTGTTAGCGCTACTCCTGCAATATTCAGAGTTTGAGATAGTCAGTGAGAAAGAGAAGTACTATCCGGCGCGCATCAAACAGTGGCTGAGGTTTATCGCCCGCCACTATAAGGAGGGCGAAGCCCTGTTCCGCCAGGTACGCGTACTGAAAGATACCCAGAGCATCTTGTCCCTGCTACGCAGTTGCTAGCAGGATACTTGTGCCCGACGGTCACGTCTGCAGGATCTGTGATGCTTCAGGGCTTCTAACCTTCATCTTTCCCTATCTTAAGGCGCGACAAATAGCCAGCCTAGCCGCGCCTTAACTGGTCTGATCTTCACATCCCTAAACGCGATTCACCATAAAAGTCACCGACTTTTGATCTTAGTCATAGCCAAGACGCCCAAGCGGTTTAGACTGATTATCTAAGAATATCAACTAGGCAATGATTTGTGAGCAGATCCCATATCAGACATGAACTGTCGGTGCTTGAAGCGAATCTCAGGAAAGAGTTAGGTACCCTGCTGGCATTACATCAAATAACGCTCGATACCCAGCAACTCTCGCTGACCTCCCTCATCGACGAGATGACCGCGGCCAAACTGGCCGACGAGCCCCTGTTTATCAAACTGACCCAACTCGATGCGGCGCTGTGCCAGCTGGATCTGGGTCTCTACGGCTTGTGCTCAGACTGCGAGGCCGATATCGAAGCCGAGCGGCTCAACGCCAATCCGCTCGAGCAGCGCTGCACCCAGTGCGCCGCCGATTATGCCCACGAGCACAGGCACGAGCTCAGGCTCACCCACTAAGCACAGGTCAATAAGCGAACTGCTTGCTAATCGAGCAGTTCGCTCAATTGCGCCAATCGAGTTAGTGAGCTAGTCGCGTCAGCCGAATTAATCACGCCAGTCACGATAGCCGCGCCAGTCGACGATTAATTTAAAAGACAGTCCACTTAATGACGCCCATAAAAAAAGCCTCCTGAATCAGGAGGCTTTTATCGTTAAGTCACAGGGAGGGTGAATAACGATTTAGAACTTCTGGTTAATACGCAGATAGAAGGTACGACCCAATACATCGTATAGGTTGGTGTTCACATCGCGATAACCCGCATAGTCATACCAAGTCGGTGCTTTCTCGTCGAACAGGTTGTTCACACCCACTGTGATAGTACCGTTCCAATCATGGGTATAACCCACCTGGAAGTTATGCTTGAAGTAGCTTGGTGTGTCGATGATGTAGTCGTAACCAAGATCACGCCACATTGCACCTGACTGACTACCGATATACACGGTTGTCCAAGCCGCGCTGAAATCGTTGTAGTACCAAGCCGCGGCGAAGTTACCACGCCAATCAGGATAGTCTTGGGTACCTGAGTAATCGATCTTCTCAGATTCGGCATCTGCCTGCTCTTTAAAGTCGAGGATGTGAGTAACATCTAGCTTAAGGTTGAAGTCACCGAAGCCTGTCTCGAAGTTGTATGAAGAAGCAAAGTCAAAACCAGATGTTTCCAGCGATGCCTTGTTCACATAACCACTTTCAAGGTACTCAATCTTACCGTCTGGGCCACGAGTCACGAAGTCAGAGCCGCCGTTGATCTTCTCATCACGGATCACGTCTGATGCGCTAACGGCTTCAATCTTGTTGTCATAAGTGATTGAGTAATATGACAGTTCAACACTCCACGCATCGGTCACGTTCCAGACGCCACCCAATGTCAGTGAGTTACCCTCTTCCGCTTCCAGGTTCGGGTTACCACCAAACCAGGTCTTGTGCTGGTTACCTGTAGCACAGTAGTTGGCGTCAGAATTGTTGTTGGCTTCACACCAAACCGAATCGTAGGCCTTCTCGAAGCTCAGAGATTGCGACGAGAACATCTCACCCATATTTGGTGCGCGGAATGAATCACCGTAGCTAGCACGAAGCAGCAACGAATCGACAGGGCGCCAGCTCAAACCAAACTTAGGTACAACGGCATCGAATGTAGAAGAGTTAGTCACCTGACCTTCTGCACCCGTCAAGGTACCTTCCTGCTCATAACGCTCATAACGTAGCGCCGCTGACAGTTCGAAGTTCGCAGGCAGTGCCATCTGGATTTCGGTATAGGCAGACTGACGTGTACGCTCAGCATCAACATCGTCACCACCCGAACCACCAGAGATAATGCCAGAAGCCGACTCTGGATCAGAGGTTTGCTTGAAGTTGATCATCTCATACTCTAAACCACCTACGATGGCCACAGAGAAATCACCTTGTTCATACAGCATGGTGCTGGCAAGACCGTCGATCTGCGTGCTGTCGAATTTACCTTGGTATACACCAGTGTGGTTTGCGGCAGAATACAGTGCTGTCATCTGCTGCTCCCACTCTGCATAGCTCATACCTGAGGTATTGAAGACATCATAGTTGCCAGTATCGATCTCGCTCTGGATGATGTTGTCATTGATCAGGTTGTAGTTAAAGGCGTTAGTGGTCGATGCAGAATGCTGTGCGTTCAGCTCCCAATCGATACCATTACCCACGTCGGCATAACCCACGAAACCACCTAGGATATCGAAACTGTTTGTTTCGGTTAGGGTGTCACGCTCACCAATCTGGACAGAGCGCATGTACAGCGTCATGTCCTTACCCGTTGGGTTATATTGGTTATCCGCGCTCATCACAGGATAGTTAGTCGATACGGGCGTACCGGCATAACGTGTGTTGGTTTCGCTCAAAGATGCGGTACCGCGACCACGGAAGCGAATGTTATCCGTGATGTCATAGTTAAAGTTGGTCATGAAAGAGTTGCGGGTCATGTCACCAAATAGCTTGGTTACCGCACCATAGCTGTATAGACAGCGACCATTGTTCTGACCATCTGTGGTATCGGCAACGTTATCGGTATCGGCACACATCTCAGAGTTTGAGTAGAATGCATAGATATCATCGCCATCGGCATCTTTCTCGCCGGTGTTATAGTAGCCATTCGGTACAGAGCTAAAAGAGCTGTAGTCACCATAGCTAGGATCATCCATGTTCCAAATGTCACGGTCCATCACAGCCTTAGTGTCATAGTACTCATAGGTAAAAGTCACATTACCTTTCTCAGAGTTGAAGCCTGCCGCAATAGAGAAACGATTGGCATCGCCGCCTTCTACGCTAGGCTGCTCTGTGCTGTAGTCGACTTGGAATCCATCAAACTCTTTCTTGGTAATGATGTTAATGACACCTGCTACGGCATCTGAGCCATAAACCGCAGAAGCACCATCACGTAGGATCTCAATACGTTCAACGATTGCTAGTGGGATCTGAGATGTATCTGCCTCGGCACCCGAGCTAGAGCTGGTACCAGGCATACGACGGCCATCAAGCAATACCAAGGTAGCCTGAGAACCTAAACCACGCATGTTAACTGTTGAAGTCGCACTCGCACCCGAACCATAACCCGAAGTACCACGCCAAGAACCAAAGGCGTTGATAGAAGAGTTATTCAATACGTCGGCAACAGTTTTTTCACCGGTCAACGCGATATCTGCCGCACTTAATACAGTCACAGGAGACGAAGTCTCCATATCAACTTGCTTAATACGCGAACCAGTTACTTCGATGCGTTCAACTTTATCGCTTTGCTCTTCAGCAATTGCGATACCAGAAAATGCAATGCTAGATGTCGCGGCGGCAAATAAGCCTACGCGAACCGCTTTTGCTGTTAAGGTCAAAGAGTTCATATGTTTCCCTCACAATACGAAACCAGACAATCTGAGTTTCGATCATTAATTTATTTTTTATTTTTAAAATAAGAAGAATGTCCTTCGGTGAAGATATTGTAAAAAAAGATAAAATAAGTCAACGCGGTTAACACGAAAATAACCGAAATGATAAACATTGATACAACTCGATAATAAAAAACGATACCACCCACCCAACAAAAGTTACCCATACACCTGATTTATAAAAAGTTTTTATAACAATCAATATTATCGAAAAATGTAAAAATACAAAAACAATCAGTCGATACAAATTAATACCTCTGTGTCAAATATGTTTAATAGTTTAACGAAAGATCAATTAAATATAAAAAGTAACCACAAAAGTAACAATGTAAAATAATGTATCCTGATGGTAAGAAAGGGTAAATAACAATTTTAACAACAAAAGCGTTAAACCTTATTTATTACGCACCTTAACCTTTACCTTAAAAATAAATTAAAAAGTCACAGATTTAGCAAGAATTGACATTCAGGATATTTGACTAAACAAAAAGAGAAAATGCAGAAGTGATAAAGACCAAATGATGTTTCACTTGGTCTTAAATAGGTTAAAGGGCAATTTTAGCGAAATAAATGGCGCAGTCACCTTCGTGGGAGGAGTAATAACTGACCATCAAGGTATTATCACAGAGCACAACACCGGCATAACTGGTGTCGCCGCCCGAAGGCAGGGTCAGTAACTCCTCTATTTGCGCGCTTTGTCTGTCAATCGCCACCAGAGAACGCACACGACCATCATAGAGGCGCACCACACCATAAAGCTGACCTTGATAGAGAAAGGTTACGGGTCCCCCTACGCGGCAGTTCACCGTTTGCCAATGCCACTGGGTATAAGGAGGCGCTGACTCGCCCAGCAACGCATGCTCATCGGTTTGCCACAGTGGATCCCGGCGCAGCAGACAGATGGCTTTGTCTTCCTCGTCGAACACTAAACCAGACTCATTGACATAACCGGCCTGACTAAGCTTCTCCACCAGGGGATAAAAATCGGTATTAGCGTCGCTCTTATACAGCGCCGCATAGCCATCATGTTCATGACAATAATAGGCTATGCCATAGAAGTAGCCCTTGTGGGGCGTGATGCGCCACAGCCACTCTCTCTCTTTCACCAGCGCCCTTGGCGCAGACCAATGTATCCCATCATCAGACTGCCAGCAGTAAGAGCGCATGCCCTCACCCTTGCCCTCATGCATAGCGGCGCCGCCAAACAGAAACAGGCTATCCCCCTCGACCACCAGCTTACCGTCCCTAAGGTCGGCAAAATCGGCCTCGATGAGGGCAACACTATGCCAGTCTTGTCCATCATTGTCGGAGCATAGGATCCGCAGCGCGCCATCAGGTGACACATGGGCACTGGCTTCCCTGAATACGCAATAGAGCTTGCCGCGATAGAGAGCAAGATCGGTAAAGGCATTGTGAGCCGACTTATCCCATATTTTGGTGACTGAGCATAATTTCATCTTACGTTCCCTGTAGCCAATAAGCTTCATCATGGCTGACGACGACAGATGACTCAAGTCTGTGAGGCTTAGGGAAGGTGCGAATAAGTCCCGTGCTTGCTCTGCGTGTGCTTAAAGTGGGTAGATACAAGGCACAGTTTGCAGCGAATGGCCCTAGTCCTTCGCAAGATTCCTTAGGCAACACTAGAAAAAAGCATAAAAAAAGCCGCACAAGGCGGCTTTTACTACAAACTTAATTTTAGCTTCTTTGACGCGGCGTCTTACCCGCTGTGGTCTTGTGCTTACGCACGGCGCGGCGGATCTTAGCGCTTTTCACCTTGGCACGGGCCACACTGTGTTTGTCTGTGCCCAGCAGGGTGCGCGTCTCCTCATCCATGCCGGCCAACTTACGCAGATAGTTCACCTGCTCGATTGGCAGCTCGACCCAACCACCGCGAGGCAGGGATTTAGGCAGATCTATCATGCCGTAGCGAATACGGATCAAGCGGCTCACCTGCACTTCCTGGGATTCCCACAGGCGGCGAACCTCACGGTTACGGCCTTCGGCCAGCGACACATGCCACCATTTATTCATGCCCTCGCCACCGGCAGGCTTCACCTTGTCAAAATGGGCCGGGCCATCTTCCAAAGTTACGCCACTGCGCAGACGCTGAATGCAGGCATCGGTCACCTCACCAAAGGTACGCACGGCGTATTCACGCTCCACCTCATGAGACGGGTGCATCAGGCGATTGGCCAGCTCACCATCTGAGGTAAACAGCAACAAGCCTGAGGTGTTGATATCCAGACGACCTACCGCAACCCAGCGAGAATCTCGGGTCTTAGGCAGACGGTCGAATACCGTCGGACGCCCTTCGGGATCTTTGCGGCTACAGATCTCCCCTTCAGGCTTGTGATAGGCGATCACGCGGCATACCAAGTCTTCTTCCGACTTAATAGACACCGTACGACCATCGATACGCACCTTGGCATCGGCCTCAATACGATCGCCCAATTTGGCAATTTCACCGTCTATACTAACTCGACCTGCAGCAATCCATGCCTCCATCTCACGACGGGAGCCATGGCCTGCACGGGCCAAGACTTTCTGCAATTTTTCACTCATTAGTAGACTCTTCATTGGTTTGAGGCGCTGTGTTGTCAGGAGTCGATTCGACCGCCTGGGTTTTTCCAAACAGCGCCGCTAGTGACTCGGCATCGGATAAGGGAGGAAGGTCCGCTATCCTGTCCAAGCCAAAATAGGCTAAAAATTCATTTGTGGTCGCATAGAGCGCGGGCCTGCCCGGCACCTCTTTATGGCCAACAATCTTAATCCAGTGTCTATCGGATAGACTCTTGATGATATGGCTTCCCACGGCCACACCACGTACAAACTCAATATCGGCACGGGTGACCGGCTGACGATATGCGATCACCGCCAGGGTCTCCAGGGTCGCCCGTGAATATCTCGGCGCCTTCTCCTGCCACAGTGGCTGCAGATAGGGGCTCAAGGTCTCGATGGACTGAAAACGATAACCGCCCGCCACCTTGACTAACTCTATGCCGCGACCCTGATAATCCTGCTGCAACTCCTCTATGGCGGCCTTAACCTTGGCGCGGGAGACGCTAAAGTTTGCCAGCACACTTTCGTTTAAGTGCTTGATAGAGACAGTCCTAGCCATCACAAACAGACTGGCTTCAATCAGCTGCTTGAGCTGATCCGGGTTTATTTGAAGTTTCTTACTCGACAATCAATAGGCCCTAACATGTATGGTCGACAGCGGCTGCGCCTGAATAAGGTCGACCAGAAGCTCTTTTACCAGCTCCATCAGCGCAAGAAAACTCACAACCACGCCGGCTCGCCCCTCAGAAACATCAAACAGCTGCTCGAAAGGCACATAGGACTTGCCTTCTAGCATAGCCAATATTTGCGTCATGCGTTCCCGTGTCGACAGATGCTCACGCTGCACATGGTGATGCTCTGTGGCCTCGACCCGCTTTAACACGGCGGCGAAGGCACCGGCCAACTCCACCAGGGAAACCGACGGCGGCACTAATACCGGCTTGATATCAGGCGCGGGCAACACCTTGGCCTGAAACACATCTCGCTCGAGTCGCGGCAAGGCATCTAGCCTTTGCTGCGCGTCTTTAATCACCTCGTAGGCCTTAAGCTGTCTTATCAGCTGGGCACGGGGATCGGCCTCATCTTCCTCTGCAAGTTCGGGTCTTGGCAGCAAGAGGCGCGACTTGATCTCGGCCAGGGTTGCGGCCATCACCAGATAGTCGGCGGCCAGTTCCACCCTCGCCCCCTGCAACAGCTCGATATACTCGAGATATTGATCCGTCACCGGCGCAATGGCCATCTCGACCACATCCAGTTTCTGCTTGCGGATCAGATAAAGCAGCAGATCCAGCGGGCCTTCGAAAGACTCGAGAAACACCTCTAGCGCCTCGGGCGGAATAAAGAGATCCGCCGGCAGCTCCTTAACGGGCTCGCCCCTGACCACGGCCAAAGGTAAACTTTGCTGAGTCCCCTGCATCCGCTCTCCAAGTCAGCAGACAGGCATTTGCCTGCCACAGGCTAAAGGTTAGATAATAACGATAAATTACCGCCATTTAGGGCGAATAATCACCGGTTTCTGGCGAGGCTAATCGACACCAAACGCGCGATTATAACTGCAAATTTGACCAATAGACAGGGCTTTAGCCAAACTGGCTAACATCACCTGCGCCTTCACGTAAGATCTCGATATCGCCCTCTGAGAGATCGATAACCGTAGTCGGTTTCTCGCCCAGATAACCGCCATGAATAATCACGTCTACCTGATGCTCGAGGATGTCACGGATATGCTCGGGATCTGACTCGGTAAACTCTTCACCCGGCAGGATAAGACTGGTAGACATCAGCGGTGCATCGAGCGCCTCAAGCAGCGCCAGGGCAATCACATTGTCTGGCACGCGAATACCGATAGTCTTCTTCTTCGGGTTCTGCAGGCGCTTAGGCACCTCTTTGGTGGCCTTGAAGATGAAGGTAAAAGGACCAGGGGTGTTGTGCTTAAGCACTCTATAGGCCTGGTTATCCACCCTGGCATAGGTCGCCAGCTCAGACTGATCACGCACCATCAACGAGAAGTTATGGTCGTTCTCGATCTGACGGATGCGCACTATGCGGGTCATCGCATCTTTCTCACCCAGCAGACAACCTAGGGCATAGCCAGAGTCTGTGGGATAGACCACCACCCCGCCCTGCTTAATCACATTGACCGCCTGATTAATCAGACGAACCTGAGGATTTTCCTCATGTACATAAAAAAATTGACTCATGGGTTTCCCATCCAATTATCCATTTGCCAAACCCAATCGACACCTTGGGGTTGGAACATATTTCTACCTAACTCGAGCCAGCTACCGGGAAAATGAAAATCGCTTCCCAGCGATGCATGCAGTTCATTGAGCCGACTCAAGGCTATTAAATTGTTACGATCGTCCAGGGTCTGCTGACCCAGCACCACTTCCATGGCATCGCCACCGGCGGCCTTAAATTCACGTACCAGACGCTTTAGCCATTTGGCCGACAACTTGTAGCCGCTGGGGTGTGCCAGCACGGCGACGCCGCCCGCCTCATGAATGATGGCGATAGCGGTTTCCATGTCAGACCAATTGTTCGGCACATAGCCTGTCTTACCCCGCGCCAGGTATTTCTTGAACACGGCGGCAGCGTTGGTGGCATAGCCGTTATCCGCCAACCAGCGCGCGTAGTGGCCGCGACTCAGCGCTGCGCCTTCGGCTAACGCCTTAGCCCCTTCATAGGCGCCGCTGATACCGGCCTTCTCCAAGCGCACGCCTATCTCCATCGCCCGCGCCTCACGCAAGGCACGCTGCTGGTTCAAGAAAGCATCCAGCCCCTGATGTTCAGGATCAATATTTAAGGCGACGATATGAATATCGAAGTTATTCCAGCGGGTAGAGATCTCGCAGCCGTTAATCAGGGTCAAAGGCTCGGCTTGACTGTCGTTGAAGCTGTGGGCTTCCTTGAGACCGGCTAAGGTATCGTGATCGGTAATGGCCAGCATCTGCACCCCATTAGCGAGGGCACGGGCCACTAATTCTGACGGGGTTAACTGGCCGTCGGATGCCGTAGTGTGGCTGTGAAGATCGATTAAACGCGTTTCATCTGTCATCTCTTTATTCTACTCGACTTTGTTATTAGAAACATCTAATTGGATGAAAATGGACGAAATTGCATAAGATTCGTTAAATCTTCTCGGTAATCACTGCAGATTGTGATCTTAAAACCCCAAATAGAAAAATATTCAATTGACAAGGTAACGGAGGGGATGCTTTTATATAGCCATCAACGAGATTTTACCTTTACATGAGATAGACACTGAAATGACAACGCAGCTATTCAACAACATCAACTGGTGGTGGCACTTCCCAACATAGCGGGTGGTGTGAATTTCTGTGCTCATGTAAAAGAGACAAGATTTAAACAAAAAGCCCGCACTCGATGCGGGCTTTTTGCATTTAATCACCTAATTTTATTAATAGATTTATAAACGACTAACCCAAACGCACAAACAAGTTAGTCTACTATCGGCAAGTAGGAGCGCAAATATGGGGCAAGAGTTTCTGGCCAGCGTCAACACGATAAAGGAGCGGATCACCTATCATAATGATCCTCTCCAGCTGTATCAGCACCTGACGCAGGATGCGGCACATACCATGTTGCTGGAGTCGGCTGAAATCGACAGTAAGGACCACCTTAAAAGCATCATCATGACCCACGCCGCCCTGGCCATACGTTGTGAAGGTTACCAACTCAGCTTCACCGCGCTGAGCGACAATGGTCAGGCGCTGCTGGTTCCCATTGCCCGCTTCTTCGACGAAGATGAAAGCCAGGTGGATGGCAAGACGTTGACCTTAGTCCTGCATAAAGACACCTCGCTCCTGGATGAAGATGCCAGATTAAAATCTACCTCACCGCTCGATGGCCTGCGCAGCCTAATAAAGCATATCGACATGGGCAATGATGCCCAGTTTGAGAGCCTGTTCCTCGGTGGCGTGCTGGCGTTCGATCTTATCGACACGGTAGAGCCGCTACCCAAGGTGAGTCAAAGCGCCAATACCTGCCCTGATTACCTCTTCTATCTGGCCGAAACCCTGATCCTGGTCGATCATCAAGCACGCAGCGCCGACATCATCAGCCATGACTTTACTCAGAATGCGGAAATTAAGGCGGCATTGGCCGAACGAGTCACCCAACTGCACCAGGCCTGCAGCAGGCTTCCCGATATCGCCCCGCTCTGCCCTGTGGATGCCGAGACCCAGGTTAATGTGTCAGATGATGAGTTTAAGAGCATAGTGACAGATCTTAAGTCTCATATCGTCGCCGGCGATATCTTTCAGGTGGTGCCATCGCGCAGCTTCAGCCTGCCTTGCCCGAATACCCTAGGCGCCTACCGCGCCCTGAGACTGACCAATCCCAGTCCCTACATGTTCTACTTCAGAGGCGATGACTTTACCCTGTTTGGCGCCTCGCCAGAGAGCGCCCTCAAATATGAGGCCAGCACCAACCAGGTGGAGATCTATCCCATCGCCGGCACCCGCAAACGCGGCAAGACTGAGAGCGGCGACATCGATTTCGATCTCGACAGCCGCATCGAGCTGGAACTGCGCCTGGATAAGAAAGAGCTGTCTGAACACCTGATGTTGGTAGACTTGGCCCGTAACGACGTGGCCCGCATCAGCCAAAGCGGCACCCGCAAGGTCGCCGAGCTGCTGAAAGTGGATCGTTACTCCCACGTGATGCACCTGGTCAGCCGGGTGACCGGCCAGCTTAGAAGCGATCTCGATGCCCTGCACGCCTATCAGGCCTGCATGAACATGGGCACCCTTACCGGTGCGCCCAAGGTGAGCGCGGCCCAGCTTATTCGCGGCGCCGAACAGACCCGCCGCGGCAGCTACGGCGGGGCCGTAGGCTATCTCAATGGCCTTGGCGACATGGACACCTGCATAGTGATCCGCTCCGCCTTCGTAAAAGAGGGCACGGCCCATATTCAAGCCGGCGCGGGCGTGGTGTATGACTCAGATCCCCAGGCCGAAGCCGACGAGACCCGCCAGAAGGCCCAGGCGGTCATATCAGCCATCAAGATGGGAGGCGGACAATGAAGCTCTACCTACTGGATAATTTCGACTCTTTTACCTACAACCTGGTGGATCAGTTCCGCAGCCTTGGCTTCGAGGTGGTGATCTACCGCAACGACTTAGATGCCCAGTTTATCGCCGAGAAGCTACTGCAAGAGCAAGGCAAGGCGGCGCTGGTATTATCCCCCGGCCCGGGCGCCCCCCATGAGGCGGGCTGCCTGATGGCGCTCATCGACCTGTTGGCGGGCAAGGTGCCCATGCTGGGGATCTGTTTGGGCCACCAGGCGATGATCGAACACTTCGGCGGCAAGGTGGAACGCGCCAAACAAGTGGTCCATGGCAAGGCCAGCCCAACCGAGCACAACGGCCAGGGGATCTTTGCCGGTCTGCCCTCGCCGCTTCCCGTCGCCCGCTACCACAGCCTGGTGGCAACGCAGGTGCCCGACTGCCTCGAGGTGATCGCCACCACAGAGGAGATGCCCATGGCCATCTCCCACAAGAGCGTCAAGGCGGTAGGCTTTCAGTTCCATCCCGAGTCTATCTTGACCACACTCGGCAGCCAGTTGCTGACCCAGACATTGACCTACCTGACCCAAGATGCCCAATTAAGCAGCGGCCAAGGAGTATAGTAATGAGTGAACTACAGCCGATTTTCGACAGGCTTTATCAGGGGCAAACCATCACCCGCGAGGAGACCAAGGCGCTGTTTAGCGAGATAGTCGAGGGCAAGATGGATCCCGTTGCCATGGCCGGCATGTTGGTCGCGATGAAGATGCGCGGCGAGACCATAGATGAGATCTCCGGCGCGGCCGACGCATTGCTGCAAGCCGCCAAGGCCTTTCCCGCCCCCAGTGAGGCCACTCGCGTCCAGGGCATAGTGGATATCGTGGGCACCGGCGGTGACGGTCACAACACCATTAACATCTCGACCACCTCAGCCTTCGTGGCCGCCGCGGCGGGCGCCAAGGTGGCCAAGCACGGCAATCGCAGCGTATCGAGCAAGTCTGGCTCGTCGGATCTGCTGGCGCAGTTTGGTATCGATCTCACCATGGCGCCCGAGACTGCAAGAGACTGTCTCGACACTCTTGGGCTCTGTTTCCTGTTCGCGCCCCATTATCACGGCGGCGTGCGCCACGCGGTGCCTGTGCGTCAGGCACTGAAGACCCGCACCCTGTTTAACGTCTTAGGTCCATTGATCAATCCGGCCAGGCCCGATTACATGCTGCTGGGGGTCTATGATCCTATGCTGGTGCGTCCTATCTGCGACGTGCTCAAGGCGCTGGACGTCAAACGCGCCATGGTGGTCCACGGCAGCGGCCTGGATGAGGTGGCGGTACACGGCGAGACCTTAGTCTGTGAGCTGAAACAGGACGAAATCGTCGAATATTACCTCTCACCAGAGGCCCTGGGGCTGAGCCGCGCCGAGATAAGCGATCTCGCCGGCGCTGGCCCTGCAGAAAACGCCGAAATCACCCGCGCCATATTGCAAGGCCATGGCGAGTTGGCGCACACTGAGGCGGTAGCTGCCAATGCTGGCTGCGCCCTCTATGTGTCCGGCTGCTGTGACAGCCCACAGCAAGGCACGGCGCTGGCGCTACAGACCCTCGCCAGCGGCAAGGCTTACACCCTACTCGAACAGCTTGCTAGCGCGAGCCAAAGTGACAATCTAGGAACAAACTGATGCAAGCGAGTGTAAACAGTCAAACTGGCGAATCCAAGACAAGCAGCAACGTGCTGACCCGTATCGTCGACACTAAACCGGCTCATATCGCCGCGCTAAAACAGCGCTTCCCCGAGGCCTCGCTAACGCCCAAGGTGTCGGATCGCAGTCTGTATCAGGCACTCAAGGCGCCCAATGCTGGCTTCATCTTTGAGTGCAAGAAGGCCAGCCCCTCTAAGGGCCTCATCAGACAAGCGTTCGATGTCGAGGCTATCGCCGATGTCTACAAGCATTATGCCGCGGCCATCTCTGTGCTGACCGACGAGCAGTTTTTTCAGGGCGACATGGATTACGTGCCCAAGGTACGTGCCAGGGTTAGCCAACCCATCCTATGTAAAGATTTCTTCGTCGATCCCTATCAGGTGAAACTGGCGGCCCACCAGGGCGCAGATGCCATACTGCTGATGCTGTCGGTGCTCGATGATGACCGTTACCGTCAGCTGGCAAGCCTGGCGGCCCAGTACCAGCTGGATGTGCTGACCGAGGTCAGTAACGAGGAGGAGCTCAAGCGCGCCATCGCCCTGGATGCCGCCATCATAGGGATCAATAACCGCAACCTAAGAGATCTCACCACAGATCTGGCAACCACTGAGGCTTTAGCCCCGCATATCCCAGCAGACCGCGTGGTAGTGAGCGAATCAGGCATCTACACTCAGCAGCAGGTAAGACGCCTGAGCCCCCTGGTAGATGGCTTCCTGGTAGGCAGCTCGCTGATGGCCGAGGCCGATCTTGATCTCGCCTGCCGCGCCCTGACCCTTGGCCACAACAAGGTGTGCGGCCTGACCCGCAGCGAAGATGTGCGCGCCGTCACTGACGCCGGCGCCCTCTATGGCGGACTTATCTTTGCCAAGAAATCGCCTCGCTACGTGACCCCAGAGCAGGCACTAGACTTAGTCGAGCAGCAACGAAGCACAGGTAAGGGGCTGAATTTTGTCGGCGTCTTCGTCAACGAAGAGGTCACCACCATCGCCGAGCTGGCCAAACGCCTCAATCTCTTCGCCGTGCAGCTTCACGGCAAGGAGAGCGAATATGATATCGATCAGCTCAGACTTAAGCTAAATGAACTTGATTGCCAGACCCAAATCTGGAAAGCGGTAGCCGTCAGCGTCGACAGCGACGATTGCCAGGCCCCCTCCACGCCAGACAATGCCGATCGCCTGCTCTACGACAGCAAGACCAAGGCGCCAAATGGCGTGCAGTTTGGCGGCACGGGCCATGCCTTTAACTGGCAGCAGCAACTGCCGCACAAGGCTGATGCCATGTTGGCCGGTGGGCTTAACGCAGGCAACGCTTGTGACGCCGCCCGCCAGGGCTTCTATGGCCTGGACTTTAACTCGGGCCTCGAGTCGGCTCCCGGCATCAAGGATGCAGAGCTTATCAAGCAAGCCTTTACCGCCCTTAGAGAATATTAACGTTTTGCGGCGCACCTTAACGGCGCCGCTCCATACAGAGAGAGCTTTATGATGACTAAGCTGGACCCTTATTTCGGCGAATATGGCGGTATGTTTGTACCGCAGATTTTGATGCCCGCCCTCAAGCAGCTCGAAGCCGCCTTCGTCGATGCGCAGAACGATCCGAGCTTTCAAGCCGAATTTACCGATCTGCTGAAAAACTACGCCGGCAGACCGACCGCCTTGACGCTGACCCGTAACCTTAGCCCTAACCCTCTGGTGAAGATCTACCTCAAGCGTGAAGATCTGCTCCATGGCGGCGCCCACAAGACCAACCAGGTATTGGGTCAGGCCCTGCTGGCCAAGCGTATGGGCAAGAAAGAGATCATCGCAGAAACCGGCGCCGGACAGCACGGCGTGGCCACTGCCCTGGCTTGCGCGCTATTAGGCCTCAAGTGCAAGGTCTACATGGGCGCCAAAGATGTCGAACGTCAATCGCCCAACGTGTTCCGTATGCGCCTGATGGGCGCCGAGGTGATTCCGGTCACCTCAGGCTCAGCCACCTTGAAAGATGCCTGTAACGAGGCGATGCGCGACTGGTCTGCCAGTTACGACAAGGCTCACTACCTGCTGGGTACCGCCGCCGGTCCCCATCCCTTCCCCACCATAGTGCGTGAGTTTCAGCGCATGATTGGCGAAGAGACCAAGGCGCAAATACTCGACCGTGAGGGACGTCTGCCCGATGCGGTGATAGCCTGTGTCGGCGGCGGTTCTAATGCCATCGGCATGTTTGCCGACTTTATCGACGAGCCTTCGGTTAAGCTTATCGGTGTCGAGCCAGCAGGACTCGGCATAGACACGCCTAAACATGGTGCGCCGCTCAAGCACGGCAAGACGGGGATCTTCTTCGGCATGAAGGCGCCGCTGATGCAAGATAAAGAGGGCCAAATCGAAGAGTCTTACTCTATCTCCGCAGGCTTGGACTTCCCCTCTGTGGGGCCGCAGCACGCCCACCTTGCGGCGACCGGTCGCGCCACCTATGAGTCGGCCACAGATGACGAGGCCTTAGCAGCCTTCCAGCTGCTGGCCCGCAGCGAGGGGATCATCCCGGCGCTGGAGTCGGCCCATGCCCTGGCCTATGCCATCAAGCTGGCCGAGGCCGCCACCGAGGAGACCCTATTGGTGGTCAACCTCTCAGGCCGCGGCGACAAGGATATCTTCACCGTCGCCGACATCTTAGAGAAACAACAAGCAAATAACGAGGAGAGCGGCAATGAGTAACCGTTATCAGGCAGCATTTGCCGCACTTAACGCAAGCGGGCGTGGCGCCTTCGTGCCTTTCGTCACCATAGGCGATCCCAATAAAGAATTGTCACTGAAGATCATCGAGACCTTAGTGGAAAATGGCGCCGACGCCTTGGAGCTGGGCTTTCCCTTCTCAGATCCTCTCGCCGACGGCCCTGTGATCCAAGGCGCAAATCTGCGCGCCTTAGCCGCGGGCACCACGCCGGGTGGCTGTTTTGAGATCATCACTGAGGTACGCGCCAAATACCCAGATCTACCCATCGGCCTGCTGCTGTATGCCAACCTGGTGTATGCCAACGGCGTCGAAGCCTTCTACGCCAAAGCCAAGGCCGCCGGCGTGGATTCTGTGCTTATTGCCGACGTGCCTGTGGAGGAGGCTGCGCCCTTTATCGCCGCCGCCAAGGCCCACGAGGTAGCGCCAATTTTTATCGCGCCGCCCAATGGCGATGCCGAGACGCTGCGCCAGGTGGCCGAGCAGGGCCAGGGCTACACCTACCTGCTATCACGCGCCGGCGTCACGGGCACAGAGTCTAAGGCAGGCATGCCGCTGGATGATATCCTGGCCCAGCTCAAAGCCTTCGATGCACCGCCGCCCCTACTGGGCTTTGGCATCGCAGAGCCTGCTCAGGTCGAGGCTGCTATAGCTTCGGGCGCGGCGGGCGCCATCTCGGGTTCTGCCGTAGTGAAGATCATCGAGGCCCATCAAGACGATGAGCAGGCCCTGCTCAGCACTCTGGGCCAGTTTACCCGTGAGATGAAAGCGGCGACCTAAGACTAAACGTCTAACCCCCTTCTCATCCAATCTAAAGTCCCCGCACCAGCGGGGATTTTTTTATCCGCTACTCCCCTTTACTGATCCATTAGTCGCCGGGCGCCGTATATCCTCAATCAAACCAAATGAGAGCCGGCGCTTGAAACACTCGCTAATGTCAACCTTACAGGAGCGACAGGCGGCTACTGGCTATACTTATAGCTATTAAGCTAGCGACTTTCTAAACAACAGCCTTCTTAACAGCAGCCTTCTTAACAACAACCTTCGCCTTCAATCTAGATAAGGACACGCCATGCAGAGCTTTAATAACTTGTTTAAGGGAGTCATCTTCGACCTCGACGGCACCTTAGTGAGCAGCTCCCTAGACTTTAAGGCCCTCAAGCAGGCAGTTGGCTGCCCGTTAGACCAGGATATTCTCGCCTTCGTGCAGCAGCTGCCAATGGAGCGTGCCAAGAAGGCCCATAGCATCATCACCCAGGCCGAGCACTTAGATGCCCTGAGCGCGAGGGCGATGAGTGGCGCCTTAGCCCTGCTGGATTTTTTGTTGCTGCAACAGATCCCAACGGCAATCGTCACCCGCAACAGCCGCCAGGCGGCCGAATTAAAGATAGAGCGCTGCGCCCTGCCGATCGATCTCATTGTCAGCCGCGACGATGGCCCGGCCAAGCCAGATCCCAGCAGCCTGCTGGCGCTAGCAAAGTTGTGGCAGCTGCCGCCATCGCAGATAGCCTATGTGGGCGACCATCACTATGATATCCAGGCCGCCAAGCGGGCGGGCATGCCATCTGTACTGCTCAGCGAGCAGAGAGCCTACGGCGAGCAGCATGGCGCCAGCTACATCTTCAGGGATCTCATGGCGCTGCACAGGGCCTTGCCCTCCATCTCTCTGTGCGCCTGAGCTTGCAAACAATAAGCAGCGCACATGAAGATGCTACTTGGCTTGACCTTGCTAGGCCCTTACCTTCTCACTATCCAAGGAGTCGATACTAAGATGGAAACATTAGCCTTACTGACTCACCCAGGTCACTGGCAAATAGTCAACGATGGGGTAATGGGCGGCCGCTCCCAGAGCGAGCTGAGTGAGTTCCTCAACGCCAATCAGCAATATCGACTGCGCTTTAGCGGCAATGTCTCCCTCGAGAACAACGGCGGCTTCGCCTCTGTGTCGCGCACCCTAAGCCAGGAGGAGCAGCAGATTTTGCAACAGGCTCATCCAGGCGGCATTCGCCTCACCACCTTAGGTGATGGCAAGCACTACCAGCTCAGACTCAAAGTCCTTAAACAGGGCGAACTGGTCAGCTACAAGGCAAACTTCGATACCCAGGCGGGCAGACTCGAGCAGTGGACCTTTGCTCAAGGGGAGTTTATCGAGACCTTTCGCGGCGCGGATTATCCAACGCGGCCCTACCCAGACCTGACGCAACTGGTCGCCGTTGGTCTCTTGATTGGCAATGGTCAGACGGGAGATTTTGAGCTGCAACTCGCCGAGCTGGCTATTCAATACACTCAGGCCTCTCAATGATCCCGGAAAGCCCAATTAACTCAGGACGTTATAGAGCTAGTGATTAAGTGAGCTAGGGGTTAAGTGAGCTAAGGCGTTAATAAGCTAGCGCTCGTCCAAAAAAGCGCTAGCCCTCGTGGGAGAGAAACTCGATGATCTCATCCATGTCGAGGTCGAAATCATCGGCGCGCACATTCTTGACTATGATGTCGTCACGCATCGCCGCAAGATCGATATTGGCGGAGATCTCGAAATGATTGGGATTCAGGCTATAGAAGGGCTTCACCTTGGGGCGGATAGGGTCTTGATGATTATGACTCTCGACGATCGCCAGACGGTTAGATTCCAGCTGCACCAGAGAGCCCACGGGATAGACCCCCATGCACTTGATAAAATGATCCACCAACTCGGCATCCAGCTCGTTATTCTCCCCCAGGGCGCGCAGTATGCTAAAGGCCTTCACCTGAGGATAACCTGCCTTATAACAGCGATTGGCGGTCAAGGCGTCGAAAATGTCACAGATTGCGATCATCCGGCCAAAACGGGAGATCGCCTCGGCGCTGACGCCAAAGGGATAACCCTTGCCGTTGAGCTTCTCATGGTGAAGCCTGGCGACCTCAAGGCTCAGCGGGCTGATGTTGGGTGTATTCTCTATGATGCGGATAGAGTGATTGGCATGGGTCTTCATCACCTCAAACTCCTCGGTCGTCAACCGACCCGGCTTATCGAGAATGCTTGGGGGGATCATGATCTTACCAACATCGTGTAGGAAGGCGCCGATCGCCAGCTCACGCACTATCGCTTTATCTATCTTGAGATAGCAGGCAAAAATCGTCATCAGCACAGAGACGGCCACTGAGTGTTCCAGCAGATATTGGTCTTTATGGCGTATGTTGATCACGCAGGCCAGCGCATCGGGATTATCGAATATCGCCTCGATTGACTGATCCGTGACCTGTCTTACCGGCTCCAACGTCAGGGGCACGCCAGCTTGGGCATCGTCAAACAGGCGTCTCTGTATCGCCTTAGACTCGTTGAACAGCTGCTTGGCCTGGCTCAGTCGCTGTTTAAACAGTCCAGGCGTTTTTGTTAGCTGGGCGGCTTGTTTAACCTTGGCAGGCTCACTAGGCTGTGGGCGTCGCTTGCTGCTGTCGACTAACAGCTTCTCAATGCCTTTACGCTTAAAGCCATCGATCACCTGCTGTTTAGTGATCCATCCCTGCTCCGCCAGTTGAAACTTGTTCTTGGGCTGAGTGATCTCAACCACATACATGCCAACGGCCAGTTCAGAAACATCCAGTTCCACTTTCATATGTTGTACGCCTGCCCCCAGGAGGAAATTCGCTGCTTGCTCTGAGACGCCAAGGTTTTCAAAAACCTACTTGGCATCATCTGCAAAAATGTAACACAAGCTTAAACAAAAAACTGCGCCTCAATAGCTTCAAGATTTGAGACAAATCAAAAATCTCACCAATAATCATTAACATACAAACAACAATCGTGCATTAAGACTAGCCTGACTGCGCAAAAGAGCAACAGCCAGGTCACTTAATTATCAAACACCAGGTGTGCGCTACCCCAGATTAAGGGAATTTCATCCCAATTGCGCCGCTTTCACCGCGCCCCAACGTTTGCCCCACTCAAGAGGCATGTTACACTGCCAGCCATCTTTATCCCTTGTTTGGTGAACTAGCCTACATGAAACAACTGCTCGACTTTTTACCTCTGGTGATCTTTTTCGCCGTCTATAAATTTTTCGACATCTATATCGCCAGCGGCGCCCTGATCGTGGCCACCGCACTGCAGTTGGTAGTCACCTATCTGCTCTATAAGAAGATAGAGAAGATGCACCTGATCACCTTCGCCATGGTGAGCTTCTTCGGCACCCTCACCTTGGTCTTTCACGACGATGCCTTTATCAAATGGAAGGTCACTGTGGTCTACGCCCTGTTCGCCCTGGCGCTGGCCCTGAGCCAATATCTGAAGAAGCCGATCCTCAAAGGGATGCTGGGTAAGGAGCTTATCGTCGCCGACAAGATCTGGTCGCGGGTCACCTGGTATTGGGTCACCTTCTTCCTCGCCTGTGGCCTGGTTAACATCTATGTCGCCTTTAACCTGTCTCAGGAAACCTGGGTCAATTTCAAGGTGTTTGGCCTCACGGCCCTGACACTGATCAACACAGTGATCACTGTGGTATACCTCTACAAACACATGCCTGAAGAACATAAAAAGGAACTCAAATAATGTGGTACATGATCTCATCTCAAGATGTTGAAAACAGCTTAGAAAAACGCCTTCAAGCCCGTCCTGACCACCTGGCACGCCTGCAGGAGCTCTCTGACGAGGGTCGCCTGATGATCGCAGGTCCACACCCGGCTATCGACAGCGACAACCCAGGTGAAGCCGGCTTCACTGGCTCTCTGGTGGTTGCCGAGTTCGACTCATTGGAAGCGGCGCAGGCCTGGGCAGACCAAGACCCATACGTGGCCGCCGGCGTCTACCAAAGCGTCATCGTAAAACCCTTTAAGCGCGTACTCCCTTAACCAAAATAGTAGGAAGCAAGCACTTGAAAATTGTTTCATTTAACATCAATGGTCTCAGAGCCAGACTGCACCAGCTACAGGCGCTGATCGACAGCCATAGCCCGGATATCATAGGCCTGCAGGAGACCAAGGTTCACGACGAGGCCTTCCCCCTTGCCGAGGTCGAGGCCATGGGCTATCGGGTGCACTACCATGGTGGCAAGGCCCACTATGGCGTCGCCATGCTCTCCAAACTGCCACCGGTCAAGGTGCAGAAAGGTTTCCCCACTGATGATGACGAAGCCCAGCGCCGAATGATCATGGGCACCTTTACCCAAGCCAACGGTCGTCAACTGACGGTGCTCAACGGTTACTTCCCCCAGGGCGAGAACATCAGCCATGAAACCAAGTACCCGGCCAAGCGCAAGTTCTACCAGGACCTGATGCACTATCTACAGCAGCACCATAGTCCAGATGAAGATATCGCCATCATAGGCGACATCAACATCTCGCCAATCGATTTGGATATCGGCATAGGTGAAGTCAACGCCAAGCGTTGGTTAAAGACGGGTAAATGTAGCTTCCAGCCCGAAGAACGTCAGTGGCTACAGACGCTGCTGGATTGGGGATTAGTCGACACCTTCCGTCAGCTGCATCCAACACGCTCTGAGCGTTACTCCTGGTTCGACTATCGCAGCAAGGGCTTCGACGATAACCGCGGCCTGCGCATCGACGTGATCCTGGCAACGCCGTCACTGGCTGAGCGTCTGATCGAATCTGACGTAGACTATGATCTGCGCGGTATCGACAAGCCATCCGATCATGCGCCCATCTGGAGCTGCTTCAAAGACTAATACCAATCACGGTAAATAAGTGATCAGAAATAGCACAGGAAAAACGGTCGAGAACAAGGCAGTATTTTTCGATAAGTAGTTATTCTACAATCAAAAATAGTAACGCCGTTATCGGAGGTTTTAACCAGCTAGCATGATAAATTATTTACTACGATTGGTATCATTAGTTGATGGATCGAAAAAGGCGCCGAGGGCGCCTTTTTTATTGAGTCACTTTTATAGACTATTGATTCATCTAGCTACTGCAAACGGTATTGCGACAAAATCCCATCCAGCTCAGTGGAAGACTGCTGCAGCTCGCTGGCCAAGACCACAGAACGCTCGGCGGTCTCCTTGATGGTCTGCGACTGGTCACGGATCTCATTGAGCTGCGAGGCGATATCCCGCGCCGATACACTCTGCTCTTCTGCCGAGGCGGCGATCTGCGAGCTCATGTCGAACACCTGATCGATAGAATCGGCCATGGTATCCACATCGCTGCCCACTGACTCTATGGCCGCGCGGCCAAGTTCGGCCTGCTCGACGATCTCATGGGTAATATCCGCCAGCTGACCCGAGCCCGACTGCAGCCCCTCGATCATCGACTGTATCTCCACCGTCGCCTGCTGGGTGCGTCCCGCCAGGGTACGAACCTCGTCGGCCACCACGGCAAAGCCACGGCCCTGCTCACCGGCACGCGCCGCCTCGATGGCCGCATTCAGCGCCAGCAGATTGGTCTGCTCGGAAATACCGTTGATGGTGGTCACCACGGCGCCAATCTCTGTGGCGTTGCCCGACAGCTGATCCACCGCGCTGGAGGCCGCATCTATCTGGCCAGTCAACTGACCGATACGACGCACCGCCTCGGCGATACGCTGTTTGCTGTCGGCCGCGGCCGTCGCATTATGCTTGGTATGATCTGAGGTGTTGGCCGCGTTATGAGACACCTCTTCGATGGCGGCGGTCATCTGATCCATCGCCACGGCGACGGTATCGAGAAACTGATGTTGGAACTGCGCCAGCTCATCATTCTGTTTCGCCTGCAGATTAAACTCATCGGAGGCATTGGCGAGCGTTCTGGCGTTGTTGCCTATGGCCTTGACCATCTCGCTCATGTTGTCCGCGTTTCGGTCGATCTCCCGGGCGATAAGACTGAAGTCATCCTTACCGAAGAAATTGAGTCTGAAGGAGAGATCGCCATCGGCTAAGCGCTTGATAGCGATATACATGTCCCACAGGCCGCCGCCCAGGGAGGTGGAGATCCAATAACTTAGCTGATACAGCGGATAGAGGGCGATAAGGGCGACCCACAGCATCCACCAGGCATCGCTCTTGCCTTCGGCCTCCCAGGCGGTCACCTCCTGACTCAGCTGCAGATATTGACCGGCGACCGGCGCGCTGGCGGTCACGTTATCGCCGCGGCGCGACTGCTCATCGCGAGATGCCAGCGTCAGGCCATTATCCTGGGCAAAACGCACCAGCGCCTCACCACTTAAGCCCATCTGGCTCGCCACCTTGGCATAGGCATCGACGCTCGCCTGTACCCGGGCCGCCGAACCGGCGTGAAGTTGGTTGTTGGCGGCATTAAGGTTCAACAAGGCGATGGTCAGGGTAATGGCCGTCACCATAGAGCAGACCACCCAAAATTTACCGTTAAGACTGAGTTTGATCAGCAAGGCATCTATCTTTCTAAACTGGATAGCTTTCATGGAAACCCACTTGTTTATCAGGCTAAATTGACAATTTCTTTCGACCTACAGAATCAAGTTAAGCACAATTTTTATTGTTGAGCCTTGATTAGACGTAACTTTATGGCAGGTATGGTCTTGGCGGTAAAAGCCACCATCTGCCCCGTTAGGAGTGTCATGGCATAACCCAACAGCGCACCTATCACGAGTGGCGGCAGTATGCTTGCCATATCGCCACCCAGGGCGAAGGTAATGCAGCAGCCGATGAAGGCCCCGGGAATAAAGGCGAGTCTTTGATAGCTGGCTTGCAGGCACATCAGGCTGGTAACGATACCCGTCAGCAGATAACCCACAAGCGGCGTATCGAAATAGCTACCACCCGAGATCACCACCCAGGCCCAGAACACACCGGAGAGATTAGTGAACCAAGTCATTAACACCCCTTGAAAACCCGCTTTTGGCTGAGCGAAGAAAGTGCTACACGCGAGAAAGCCAACCCAAGTGACTAAGTGAAATGCATCGGCGACCCCAGCCCAAACGGCAGCAAGTAGCCCTGCAGATAATGCGACCTGCATACGATTTTCCATGTATGACCCCTCATTACATTGGAATATTATTTTTGGTTAAATTACTCCAAATTGAATGACAAAAACAGGATCTAGGCCAAATAAACCGGATTAAATGTTATTAAATTGAAAAACCGGCACCATTTGTAGTAAAAGAACAAAACTTAACGCAACAAAGGCATAAGCGTGGTGATAAAAAAGCCAGTCGATATAACGACTGGCTCTAATGGTCTACAGCCTATCTATGGATAGCGACTAGATCTTGAAATGATCGCTCAGGGGCAGATCGCGAATACGCGTGCCACTGGCCGCAAAGATGGCGTTGACGATACTGGGCGCGATGGGCGGCACACCCGGCTCGCCCACCCCGGCGGGCGGCGCCATAGATGGCACCAAGATGGTCTCTATCTCGGGGCATTGACTCAGGCGCAGCAGCGGATAGTCATGAAAGTTAGACTGCTCTACCCGTCCATCCTTAAAGCTAATGCGCCCCATCAGGGCGATGCTCAGGCCAAACATCACGGCGCCTTCGAGCTGAGAGGCCACCCGGTCGGGGTTGACCAGGGTGCCGGCGTCGATGGCGATAACCGTCTTAAGCACCTTAAGCTGCTTATCCTGAGTCACCTCCACCAGGCTCGCCGCGGCCACATAGGCGGTAAAGCTGCGGTGCACCGCAAAGCCCCACCCCTGGCCTGCTTCAGGCTTAGCCATCTGCTTCACCTTCTGCTCCACCGCTGAGATCACCCCCTTATAACGGGCGGTGTCCACAGGGTGACGCTCTAACGTCTCGCCATAGTTGCCATAGTTGAACTGCTGATCGCTAAAGGTCTCCTGCCTGTCCTTACCCAGCAGCTCGCGCCACATGGTAAAGGTATCCAGGCCGCGTTTGCTCGCCAGCTCATCAACAAACACCCCTATGCCGAAGCCATGCTGAATGTTGCATACCGAGCGCATCCAGCCGATACGGGTATGGGCGCTGGCTTTTACCGACTCACAGCGCAAGCTGTCGACGGCCAGTGGCACATCCACGAAGCCCAGATCCAGCTCAGAGGCGCTGGGTTCATCCACACCCTCGGCGAAGGTGGAGCTGATGCTGGGGAAGCCGGTGCGCTGCAATATGGCCTCGACTGCATTGTCGTTGACTCTGGCCTTGAAATACTGGGCGCTGATGGCATGCAGGTAACCATTTTGCAGCTCATCTTCCCGGCTCCAGCACACCTTGACCGGCCGCCCGGTTTTTTGGGACAGCAGCGCCGCCTCGACGCAGAAATCTGGCTTAGACTTGCGACCAAAGCCGCCCCCCAGCAGAGTCACATGCACTGTCACCTGCTCGGCCTTCAGCCCCAAGGCTGCGGCAACTGTGCCCTGGGCACTCTGAGGCGTCTGGGTCGATGCCCAGATCTCGGCGCCCTTATCGGTCACGCTGGCGGCCGCCGCCGGCGGCTCCATCATGGCGTGGGCCAGATAGGGCACGCTGTAGACCGCCTCTATGGTCTTATCCGCCGGCCAGCTCTGGCTCTGCTCGCCCTGCTGTCTCACCGCCTTACCAGGCTTTTGCACCGAGCGCTTCAACTCCGCAAGATAGGCGCTGGAATCGTGCCCGTCGTTTGGTGAGTCGCTCCAGACGATGTTAAGCGCCTTACGCCCCTGGGCCGCACTCCAGGAGTTAGTAGCCAGCACAGCCACGCCGCCCAGGGGCTGAAAGCTTGGCGCGCCCTGATGTCCCGGCAGGGTAATAATATCCACCACACCAGCGACGGCGCGGGCCGCCTTATCATCGAGCTTGTCCACCTTGCTGCCGAGCACCGGCGGGCGCACTATGCTGGCATAGAGCATGTTTTCCAGTTGAATGTCGTAACCATACTCGGCGCTGCCATCTAATATCGCCTCCATATCCACTATGGTGTGGCCCTTACCGATATGGGTGTAGGCCTTGGCTGACTTGAGCTTAAGGCTGGTCACCTCGGGCAGTGGCAGCTTGGCGGCTGCCATGGCCAGCTCACCGAAGCTGAGGCTGCGGCCGGAGGCCGAGTGAGTGACCTTGTTATCGGCCGTGCTCAGCTCGGCTACCGGCACCTTGAGACGTTCGGCGGCGGCCTGCTCCAGCATGGTTCGGGCCATGGCGCCCATCTCACGCATCTTGTCGAACCCCTTGCGTATGCTGCGGGAGCCATCGGTGTTTTGACTGCCGTAGCGTTTGTCGGCCAGCCCCTGCACCACCACGACCTTGTCCCAGTCCGCGCCCAGCTCGTCCGCCAGCACCTGAGGGATGCCGGTGCGGATCCCCTGCCCCATCTCGGAGCGGTGACAAGTGAGATAGACCCTGTCATCCTCGCCGATGGCAATAAACAGGTTAAGGCGCGCCTCGCCGTTTTGGGCCAGCGCCATCGGGCTCCAGGCTAGGCCACTTGCTCCCAGGGCCAGACCGCCACCGGCGGCGCCGAACAGCTTTAATACGTCCCGGCGACTGAAATTTTGTACCGCGCTGAACTGACTCATGCCTCGACCTCCCTTTCGCTCACATCCCTTTCGCTCAGATCAAGCTGAGCCGCTGTGCCGCTCGCCTGTTTGATCGCCGCCTTGATGCGGGTATAGGTGCCGCAGCGACAGAGGTTGCCCACCATGGCCTCCTCTATCTGGGCATCGTTTGGCTGAGGATATTGGCTCAGCAGCGCCGCTGCAGACATGAGTTGCCCCGCCTGACAGTAGCCGCACTGGGGCACATTATTGTCACGCCAGGCCTGCTTGAGGCCATCGGCCGCCAGCCCCTCTATCGTGGTGACCTGCTTGCCCTGTACCTGCTTTAAGCTGGTCAGACAGGCCCTGGCGGGCTCGCCATCGACATGTATGGTGCAGGCGCCACAGAGGCCGGCGCCGCAGCCATATTTGGTGCCCGTCAGCCCCAGGAGATCCCTGATGGCCCAGAGCACGGGCATATTGGGATCGGCATCTAAGGTGTAATCTTTTCCGTTTATCTTGAGTCCAAGTTTTGATTGGGACATCAGTTTCTCCTTGTTGACCAATAGGCTATGGTTAACGGCCTTGCTTTAATTTGAATAGTTTTAATTTGAACAGCTTGTTTTGATTTAGCTTTTAATCTGAACAGCTTATTTTGTTTTCGCTTTTATTTGATTTAGCTTTGCTTGGTTTAACTTTTATCGACTTAGCGAGTATCTGGTTAATTTGAGTCGGTTGTGTCATTAGGCGCCCGCCTTGCTCCTCGCCAGGTACGCCATTAGCTGAGATCGGGTATCGATATCGACGCTGGCATCCTCCATCGCCATGGCGATGAGACTGCCCTCCTGGTAACGCCGGGACAAGAGGACCTTGGCGCCGCGATCGCCGCTCAGGTTAGACAGCGCCTCATAATCGTCGAAATGAAACAGCGCCGGCGCCCCCAGAGTTAACTCATAATAGGCACAAACCCGGGTGTTTGCCCGGGCGCGGGCGCGAAACAGCCCGAGGTAATCATCAGCCCCCAGTAGCAGCTGATCCCCAAGGGCAATCAATAGCGTCTCGGCCCGTTGCGCCCTAGCCTCCTTTGCCGCCGCCGCGATGGAGTGACCAAGCCCCCCTTGCCAGTCTGGGTTATGCACTAGCTTGGCCGATGGCGGCAAGCAGTCTGCCACCGCCTCATGGTGGGCGCCGGTGATCACACAAAGGCTCGCGCCCAATCTGGCTGCCACCTCGCTGAGCGCATGAAATTGGTGACCTATCAGGGTCGTCGGGGTTTGGCTGGCAGCCTGATTCGACTCAACTGGTTTAGATTCTGCTGGAGCACTTGCTAGGTCATTCGCGATTAAGTCATCACTCGCCAAGTCATCATTTGTTAGGAACTGCGCCAGCTTCACGCCGCCGAAACGTCGGCTCTCCCCCGCCGCCAGCAGGGCGATCATCACCTTACCTTGAATACAGGTATCAGGCTTCACGCCATCACCTCTTTGAGGGCGACCCGCTTGGCGCCGTGCAGCACGCCGTGACATTCGGACAATATGGAGAGCGCGATCGAAGATGGCAGCTCGCCCCCTAACGCTAGGCCGGCCGGCGCAGAGAAATAGGCGCCAAAGCTTGCAACCTCTAGCCCGGCAAGGGCCAGCACCCTGTCACGTCTGTGGCCAGGGCCCAGTAGCGCCAGGTAGCTAAGCTCCCGGGCGTGTTGATGAATTTCCGCCAGAGCCTGGGCATCCAGCTCCAGGTTATGTTGCATCAAGATGGCGCCATCGAGACGAGTCCAGAAACTCTGTGGCAGCTCATTAATCGGTAGCTTGATGATGTTGGCGCCAACAAAGTCATACTCCCTGGCATAGCTGGTGCGACGGTCGACCACATCCACTCGCCAACCCAGCTGCTGGGCAATTTGACACACGGGCTGGGCATCCAGGCCGCCGCCGAAGATCGCGATGCGATGACGTTCACGCAGCGGAACGACTAAACTTGCAGACTTACCTTGCACCGACTCACATAGCACTGCCTCGCCTTGCGCAGACTCACCTGGCACTGACTGGCCCTGTAAGATGCCGGGACGGGGAAAGTCGCTCAGTTGCCAGCCCGCCTTGGCATCATCCAGGGCCTGCTGGCTGCACCACACCTGGGCGCCAACTGAATCCGAGGAGCCAGCGGTACTAGTAGAATCGAACGACAGCGAATCGTCGATGAGATCTAACTGATAATGGCATTGCCCCTGGCTGGCGAGCGAGGCCTTAAGCGCCTGAAAATGCAGATAGTGATTGGCTGCGCACAGGGGCACCAGCATGAGATGAACGAGTCCGCCACAGCCCAGCTGATAGCTGGCATCGGCCTCGTCGGTGGCATCGTAACAGACGCTGGCGGCCTGCCCCGTCTGGATCACCTTCTGGGCCCGGCGGCGCAGGTCGGCCTCCAGGCAGCCGCCGCTCACCAGGCCGACACTCTTACCCATACCGTGGATCAGCATCATGGCGCCCACCTTGCGATAGGCCGAGCCCTCCACATGGGTCACCACGGCCAGCACCCAATCATCTTGGGGCGCCGCCGACCAGGCGTTGAGCAGATCTTCGATGTGATGTGACATATCCCTGTGTCTCTTAGGCAAAATTAAGGACTAATGCCTTAACCTAGCAGACACAGAAATAAAAAACAGACTCAAAGCGTTGCAAAAGATTTCACAATGAAAAAACGGCGATTCGAATGAACCGCCGTCTTAAAACAAGTATTTAGAATCCTGATTATCAAGATTAGTTAGTGAGATCAGTTCAGCAGTTGATCCGCCACGAAGGGGTTTTGCTGCCGCTCGGCGCCGAATGTCGAGATGGGGCCATGGCCGGGAATAAAGCTCACTTCACGCCCCAAAGGCCAGAGCACCTGAGTGATGGAATTTATCAGATCCGTATGACTCGACTGAGGAAAATCGGTACGGCCGATAGAGCCCTTAAACAGCACATCACCCACCCAGGCCAGCTTGTCGGCCGCACTGTAAAACACGATATGGCCCGGCGTATGCCCAGGGCAATGCAGCACTTCCAAGGACTGCTCGCCCACGATGACGCGATCGCCCGAAACAAGATACTGGGCCGGCTCGAAGGCAGCCACGGGCAGAAACCCAAAGTGCTTGCTCTGTTGCGGCAGGGTCTCCAGCCAGAAGGCATCGTCCTTATGGGGCCCAATGATGGGCACACCCGCCGCGTCGGCCAGAGCCTTGGCGCCGCCCACATGGTCGATATGGCCATGGGTGAGCAAGATCTTCTCCAGGGTCAGACCATGATGGGCCAACTGCTGCTGGATCCGCTCTATGTCGCCACCCGGGTCGACCACGGCCGCCTGTTTGGTTTTTTCACACCAGATGATGCTGCAATTTTGCTGAAATGGCGTCACAGGCACAATTTGATACTTCATCTTATTCTTTCCACTTTCATCCACCCCGGCATAGGTTAAATCATCGGGTTGGGATTCTCTAACGGCACTGACAAAAAGATTGATCTAGGATAACCTATCCGCGTCATTTAGTACCCTGTTGCCTGACATTAGCGCACATTTATTCATCAAAAAGCATTACCAACAAGAATCAATTAAAGGCTCATCATGTCCGACCTACAACGTCTCGCCGGCATCCATTGCCGCAAACACTTTTTTTCGCTGCCATTGGATCACCAATCCCCAGATGGCGAGTGCATCACTGTCTTCGCCCGGGAGTTAGTGGCGCCAGAACACATTGAGCACAATCTGCCTTATCTGGTCTACTTCCAGGGTGGTCCGGGCTTTGGCGCCATCAGACCCGCGGCAAACGGCGGCTGGATAAAGCGCGCCTTGCAGGAATATCGCGTCTTACTGCTGGATCAGCGTGGCACCGGCCTCTCGAGCCCGATCAACTATGCCTCACTGGCCCATCTGGACTCACAGGCCCAGGCCGATTACCTGAGCCATTTTCGCGCCGACAGCATCATCCAGGATGCCGAGCTTATCAGGGCGCAGCTCATAGGCGATGAGAAGTGGAGCATACTCGGTCAGAGCTTCGGCGGCTTCTGCGTGCTGAAATACCTAAACGATGCGCCCCATGGCCTGCATGAGGCCTATATCACGGGCGGCATCCCCTCGCTGACCCGCAGCGCCGATGAGGTCTATCAGGCCACCTACAAGCGGGTGCTGGCCAAGAACCAGGATTTCTTCGCCCGTTTCCCGGATGCGCAAGCCCTCGTTAAACGCCTGGCCAGCTACCTGCAAGAGAACGAGGTGCGCATCGCCACCGGCGAGCGTCTGACGGTGGAGATGCTGCAGCTTCTGGGGATCAACATCGGCATGGAGCAAGGCGGCGAGCCAGTCTATTACCTGCTGGAACAGGCCTTGATTGAAACGGCCAAGGGCACTCAGGTCAACCCGCTATTTTTGGCTCACTTCTGCCAGCTGCTGGACTTTAACACCAACCCCATCTTCGCTCTGCTACACGAGAGCATCTACTGTCAGCAAGAGGCCTCGAGCTGGGCGGCCCATAGGGTGAGACAGACCTATGACGAGTTTAACTACCAGACGGACAAGCCCTTCCTGTTTACCGGCGAGATGGTCTACCCCTGGTTCTTCGACCAGTTCACCAACCTCAAGCCGCTGAAACACGCGGCGCACCTGCTGGCCGACAAGGCCGACTGGCCCATGCTGTACGATCCCGCTAAGCTGGCCGACAACCAGGTGCCGGTCGCCGCGGCCATCTACAGCGAAGATATGTTTGTGGAGATGAATTACAGCCTGGAGACGGCGGCTCAGGTGGGTAACCTGAGGTACTGGCTCACCTCTGAATATGAGCATAATGGCATCCGTATGGATGGGGAGCATATTTTGGATAGGTTGATTGGGATTAATCGAGGGGAGCGACTTAGGTAAATCTGCTCGGGGGCGTATCGCTCGCCCCTTTTCCCCTGCTCTATCTCTTGCTCAATTCCTATTTCGTTCCAGCGATTCGTCCATCGAGGCTTTTTCATATTGTTAGCATGATTACTTTCGCCGTTGACGGGATTGGCGTTTGTTAAGGTGATTTGAAGATCGTACCTTCATGGCTGTTAATTGCCTGCGGCAGGCTTATGTGCAGATACGCCTGTGACACGCTGTGCGCCTTCCCTGGCCGCTCTGCGGTTTCATCCCTGAAACCGAAGGTCACTTGCGTATCTGCACTCGGTATCTAGCGTCTCTTCGATTTGGCTTCATCTGTTTGTCGTTGATACAAGCTATTATTTTTAAGGGAAAAAGCACATTAAAATGTGACGTGGCATGTTGAATGCCAACTACAAGATAGATTAAAGTATCATCAGTTAAGGACAGAGCTAGGCCAACTCGAATAAAACATCGACGACGCCATTCAGGGAATAAAAAAACCAACATGTACCAATCAATTCCCTCAAAAAGTTAACTCTGACCCCATTTATTACGACTTAACTTTAGGTAAACCCTCAGGCCGCAGGATGGCCTAAAAGTAGACCCAAGGGCATGGAATATGAACTCACGGATTGAGTAGTGTAAACCTCCTCTCTCCGAATTAAAGAACAAGTATTTACGCAAAACCTACAGCTTGTGAACCACGATCGTTAGGGCTCAGGAGGAAAACGGTGATTAATGAAAGATGAAATAATCTCGAATCAAGTGATAAATGAGTCGTTACAACTCTCACTAAATGTCAAAACCGAAGCAAAAATTAGCTCCACACAGGAAGATTTTGCTCTTTGTGAAGCGGATTACTTGCGATTGCGCGATGGAAAATCAAAGGGCATTGGGGTTGCATTGACGTTTTTTCTGACATCCATCGGTTTTGGTATTTCATTTATATCAAAATATGTTGCAAGTGTTGTAGGCAATGAGTTATTTGCCTATGAACCGTGGGAGTGGATTGCTCCAGTGATTGCAGGGAGTGCTTCTTTAGTCATTTATTTATTTTACGCTGCAATTCCAAATGAACACAAAAAAGTCATGAAAGCCATCGAATCACACTTTAAATCAGCGCCACGTAGACGTCATGTAGTAGAGGTCGAAAACAATGAAAACTGAAGTAACTCTGCCAGACGGATACGTGCCATTTGGATTACTCAAAGTATGCTCAAATACTCTAAAAAATGGGCGCATTCCTATTTCTATATCTGGCGATCAACCTTTTCTAGTGGGCAGAGGTAAAAAACCGCGTGTTTGGGTTAATCAACTTGCACTTAATGAGGTTGGTAAAACAAAGCCATTAGTTCGGGACAACTTGACTTTGCATCCTCAAATTAGTGTCGATGAGCTTGACAATGAGGTCGTCATCAAGGCGGATAATGAAGTTCTAATCCATGTCGTGAAAGTAACGGATGATGAAGCTCATATTATTAAACTAGATCTGCGTACCATAGGTATTCAAATATACGGAGACCAATCAGAATTACACGTTGTCAATCAAACTCTAAGTAACAATGAGTTTGTGAATGTTGATTGTATGATTGGTGTGAACGTGGGCTAGTGAGCCCATACAAACTGTTCAAGATTGATTCGCAACGCGTGACATTTTTACTATGCGTTGCGTTTGGTGTTTAAAATCGTAGGCCGTGGTATCGGTATTACGTTGCTCTCACCTTAACAGTGGTTACGCGCTAGCTCTGAAGTTTATTAAAAATTTTAAATTATTAGCTTTTATAGATAAGAGTTTATTATGGAAGGAAAAATACAATTAGCTCTACTCATTATTTCTCTTATGGAAAGAGCTATGGAGGAAATTTCCCAGAAGCCTGAATTGAGAGATTCTATTCTCGATGGCGCACAAAATATCGATGATTGGCTTCAAGAAAAGCTAGGCAAAGTTAGTAGGCCTTCAACAGCAAAAAGTGTCACATTAGCTATTGATACATCTGTTGTAAGAGATCAGGATACTATTTGCTCCATTATTGCTGTTATTACTACTCTTTATGCGACTAGAAAAGTTACGAGGGGCGCTCATGTCGGTGGTACATTGAGAAAACACTTCGGAGAGGATGTTTTTCCACATATTGATGAGAGAGAGCTAAGATTCGCCAAACCTGTAAATGAAAAGGTTTACAATCATGTCTTGGAAAGTGTCAGTGAATCATTTCTTGATATCATGAAAGAATACGACTTCAAGAAATACAGTGATTTTTCAAACGTTGATTCCGGCTACAGAACCTGGGCAGCGACATCATATATAGGAACTCATGGTCTAGCTAAAGCTTTGTTGGATTATGGACCAAATATTCTAAGTATTCTTAAAACCTTCCTGAATTTTAAAAGCACATAACGCAGCTTTCCTGCAGACGCCGTCTGAAGTAAGGTTGCGTTAGCTTGCAATGCCATCACAAGGAAAGTTTGTGCATTTATACGATAGACAAAAAGATTCATTTGATTGATGGCAGAAGCGTGTAATTGAACTAGAGTCAAAACAACTGGGATATGTCGGATCAAAGTAGACTTTACTTGATTACCATATTTTTCCTCAGCCTCCCTCAGCTTTAGATTCCTTGCTCTATCGCATTTCTGTCCAAGAGTATTTTTAAGGCTAGGCTGTGCAATAACGTCAAATCGAAGAGACGATAGATACTGGTGTAAACACATTTGTGACCTTCCTATGTATGGCCAAAAATGTTCCCGACATTTTTGGCATTCCCTCCTTCCGTGGAGGTCAGATGCCGAGGTAGAGCTCACAGGGAAGTGCTCGAACACCATCCATGTCTAATGGCCAGTTCGGCATCCATGCCTCTCGTTCGAATGCACGAAGCTAGGCTTCACTCACCGTGTCACAAATGTGTTTGCACATAAGCCTGCCGCAGGCAATTCAAAACCATGAAGGTCAAGGCTACCATCAGCGAAGTAAAAACCTATGCCACTAAAGGTTACAATCTAAAAAGCCAATACCTTTATTCGACGGTCTACTTGTTTTTGTCCAAAAATGAGTTATGTCGCGTAAGACACCTCTACCGCGCTGATAGTTACTCGAGCCAGGCGTAGGTGTCGAGGGCGAGGATTTGTAGTTCGACGCTTTGGTGGAGTCGTAGTGGTGGCTTGGTGGCCTCATTAACTCCGTCGTCCTGCCCTGCACCTAGGGCGACGTAGAAGGGCATCAGGTGTTCTATGCTGGGGTGGTTGAACCTGGCGTGTGGGGCCTGGCGCTCGACATCCAGCAGCGCGGGCAGATCCCCTTGGGCAAGCTTATCGGCGATCCAATTAACGAAGCTCTGCATCTTCTCTACCTTTTGCGGGTCGCCGGGGCGGCGAAACAGCTCGCCCAGGTTGTGGCTGATGCCGCCCGACCCCAGCACCAATACGCCGTCAGTGCGCAGAGATTTTATCGCCTGTCCCAGGCGGTAGTGATAGCTGGCGCCCTGGCGGCTGTCGATAGAGACCAGCACCAAGGGGATATCCGCCTCGGGATAGAGACGGCAGAGCGGCGTCCAGAGGCCGTGATCCCAGCCAAGCTTGTCATCTAACTCGGCGTCAAACCCCGCGGTTTGCAGAAGATCCGCGACCTCGGCGGCCAGCTTGGGCGCGCCAGGGGCGGGATAGTTGACTCGATAAAGGGCGTCGGGAAAGCCGTAGAAGTCGTGCACTGTACGCGGGGCATCGTTTGAGGTGATACGCACCTTGCTGCTCATATCCGTGTGGGCCGAGAACACCAATATCGCCTTGGGCCTTGGCAGCACCTGACCCAGCTCGGCAAGAAATGCGGCGTTGTCGCTGTCATCCAGGGCCAACATGGGCGAGCCGTGGGAGACAAACAGGCTCGGCATGAGCCCGGCACTGGTAGCAGCCTTTAGCCGCTCACTCACCTCAGGGGAGATCTGTATTAAGCTCTTACTTGCACTCATATTTGTACTCATATTTGTGCTCACTTTTAAACTCTTTACTGAACTCATAAGCTAGCCTGAGGGCCGACAGGCACTATGCCTGTTGGATTCAGCGCCTTGATCGAGTAGTAACCCTGCTTGATATGCTCTATGTTGACCGTGGCTGCGATGCCATCGAGGGCATAGATGCGCTGCAGATAGGCCTGTAGCTGCGGTTTCTGGACGATCAGCTCACGGTTACACTTGAACAGGCCGTAGTAGGCGACATCGAAGCGCACTAGGGTCACGAAGGCGCGAATATCTGACTCGGTCAGCTGCTCGCCGAGCAAGTAGGGGCGACCATCGCTCAGGGTCTGCTCCAGCTCATCGAGCAGGCCAAAGACGCCTTGGTAGGCCTCTTCGTAGGCAAACTGACTGGTGGCAAAGCCCGCCTTGTAGACGCCATTATTTAACTCGTGATAGAGACGCTCATTCAGGCTATCGATAGCTTGATGCAGCCCCTGTGGATAGAGGTCCAATGCCGGATTTAATGCCGAGTCGGTAAGGTGATCGAAGGCGGTGTTTAACATGCGTATGATGTCTGCCGACTCGTTATTCACTATCACCTGGCGCTGCTTATCCCAGAGCACGGGCACGGTCGCCCTGCCGGTAAAGTGCGGATCCACCTGGGTATAGAGCTGATGCAGATACTTGTGGCCATTGAGAATGTCGCTGTCACCAGCTACCTTGCTATCCTGCGCGCCGCCAAACTGCCAGCCCTGCTCCGAAAGCACGGGGTTGACCACGCTGACGCTGATATGCTCGCTAAGGCCCTTGAGCGCCCGCACCATCAGGGTACGTGAGGCCCAGGGGCAGATATAGGCGACATAGAGATGATAGCGGCCAGACTCCGCCTTAAAACCGCCCTCACCCGTAGGACCAGCCTCGCCTGTCGGCGTTATCCAGTTGCGAAAGCTAGAGATCTGACGCACGAAACGCCCCTCATCATCCTTCGCCTGCACCGGCTGCCAATCTCCATTCCAACGACCATCGACTAACATCTGCTTCTCCTTCTAAACCCTTAACAGGATGCAGGGCATAGTCTCCTACACCCGCCCCTACCGTAAAATTGGCTAACCTTAGAGACGACCGGTCAGTAGCTTGTCGATTGAGTAGCGTCCACCGCCCTGCACCGCCAGAGATAGCGAGGCCGCCAGCAATATCAAGGCAAACTCGTAGCCGTTGTTAGAGACAAACAGGCCGTTGCCCACGTGCAGCGTCATGGCCACCGCCATGGTGAAGGCGGTCAGCGCGGCGGCAGGGCGAGTCAGCAGACCCAGTGCCAGTGCCAGACCACCGAAGAACTCGGCGCTACCGGCCAGCAGAGCCATCAGGTAACCGGGTTCGAAGCCGACGCTGGCCATCCACTGCCCTGTGCCTTCCAGGCCATAGCCGCCGAACCAGCCGAACAGCTTCTGGGCGCCGTGGGCGGCAAAGATGAGTCCTAGGGGTAGACGCAGTACCAAGGGGGCCAGTCCTGCATCGCTGTTAAGTAGTTTGATTAACGTTTGCTTGTTCATAGTAATCTCCTCAAAGATGTTTGGTTTGCAGCCTTTGGCCTTTGACTTTGATTAGGTAAAAGTCATTAGCCATTCGCTGCCGATGAGGTAAATGTAGCTCTCAACGTTAAATTGATAAACATCACTATGATTTAATGATTAACAACAAAATGGCGACAATAAGCCTAGATGGCAGATGGGCTCACGTCTTTAAGCTTTAGTCTTGGGGCATTAGTTTTAAGGCGCGAAAAGAGTGACTACCACCAAGGCAAGAACAGTGAGGACGGGAGTAAGGTTAGCCAGTCTATAAAAGAGCTGGCTCATGAATAAGAGCCAGCTAGTCGTCTATCTCATCCCAGTAAGGGGTCTTGCCATAGTATTGGCTCAGTGCATCGACGAAACAGCGCACCTTGCTGGCGAGAAACTTACGGTGGACATAGACGGCGTACAGGCCGAAGGGCTCTGGCGTGTAGTCGGTGAGGATCGCTTTGAGCTTACCACTACGCAGGGCCTTGCTCACCAAGAAGGTGGGCTGCACCACTATGCCACGACCGGCGATGGCGGCCTCCACCAGCATGTCGCCGTTATTACAAGCCAGGTCGCTTGGGATCTTCAGCGCCGAGAAGTGCTCGCCGAAACGACCGAATGCCGCGCCCAGATCCGAGTAGCTAAAGTGCAGATAGTTGTGATGGATAAGATCCGCCGGGGTCTTGGGCTCACCGCGCTCGGCCAGATACTCGGGAGAGGCGCAGACAACCAGCTTGATCGGGGTGAGCTTCTTGGCGATAAGCGAGGAGCTTGAGAGCAGGCCGATGCGCAGCGCCACATCGACGCCATCCTCCAAGAGATCCACCTTCTTGTCCGTCAGGGTGATATCCAGCCTGACATCCGGGTGTTGCTGCTGAAACTGCACCAGGGCGCTCGGCAGATGATGAATACCGAAAGACATGGGGGCGCTGACCTTAAGCAGACCTGAGGCTGTCTCGCTGAGGTTGGTCAGGGCGTTGTCCATCTCCTCGATATCGATAAGCACCTGCTGACAACGCTCGAAGTAGGCCCTGCCCGCCTCGGTCACATTAACCCGCCGCGTGGTGCGATTGAGCAGACGCACCTTGAGATGCTCCTCGAGTTGGGACACATACTTGCTGACCAGTTGCGAGGAGAGCCCTAGCCTGTCTGCCGCCTTGGTGAAGGAGCCCTCCTGCACCACGGCGGTAAAGGCCTTCATGGTATCGATTCTATCCAAGATAAGCTCCCCTATTCGTTCTTAATTAGTCGCCAAATTAGTCATCAGATGTTGATAATCAAAGACAAAGTAGCCTATTTACTAGAATAACTGAAGGTAATAGCGGGAAAATTGCGGGGAAGAGACAAAGAAAAAAGCAGAGAAAAAGGCCACAGCAGCGGGAGCGTGCGCTGTGGCCCTTGTCCCCAGACTCGGCACTGGGCGCCCTAGCCGAACTTGGCTAACGTTTCATCTTAGGGTACTTAAACTCATGACACTGGTTACAGTACACCTTGCTCTCCTTGTGCTCCTGGTGACAGTAGGTACAAGGAAGATCGCTGCCATAGTGCAGGCTGTCGTGGGGATTCGGCTCAACGCTGTGGCCTGCCCCCTCGGGGCGCTTAGTCAGCTCGGCCATCTCGGCCGCCGTGCCGTGACAAGACTCACAGGCACTCATCTTAGGTATGCTCTTGCGTTTCGCCTCACCATGACAGGCGCTGCACTCGATCTTGCCCTGCTCGTTGGTCATGATCTCTTGGTGATAATCTTTTAACTTCATGGCCTGTGCACCCGGCGCGCTCAGTAGCGCCGCCAAACAGAGGGCCGATAATACTCTTAACATCTTGAATCCTTATTGTGGGGCGACCAGCGCCCCAGCTAATAACTTGCTTAGGCTAACGCCCAATCCATCAGTACTTGACGATGAAGTCGTGTGACGCCTGAATGTCTGGCGTGAACGGACGGTCAAGCTCGACGAATGGCACCTGCTGACGATACGCCTGGTACATGGCCTGAGTCGCCTTACCTAGTTTAAGGTCGGCGTTGGCCGCCTTGCGCAGGTCGATCGCCTGAGTCGAGTGCAACAACTCCAGGCCATACATGGTGTTGATGTTGTCGACGATCTGGATCAGGTTATCGCTCGCCAGCTTAAGGTTGGTGAAGGTGTCTTCGATGTTACCGGCGATCTGAATGCCGTCGAATGACACTGGCGTCGCCAACATCTTGTTACGCACCTGCATGTCCACGAAGGTCTTCTGGATGGCGCCGAAGGCGTGACCATTGTTACCCGGCGCGCTCAAAAAGCGTGGCAGATGGGTAAAGTGATCGTCCGACAGGTGAATGGTGCGCATGGCGCTGTTGTGAGACACATGGGTCAGAGCCACACTCAATTGCTGCACCGCCAGGGCCACAGGGAGCGGTTCGAAGTTAGTGGTTGGGAACACACCGCCCTTGCCTTCGACCAGGTACTTGGCCACCTGAGAGTTTTCGGCGTACTGCTTGCTCGCGCCCAGGATCACCCCAGGGTTGTCATCTGAGTGGTTGATCTGAATGTCGATCACCTGGCCCAGATCAGACAGCGCCTTCTGGGCACTCGCCAGGGTATAGGCGGTGGTGCGGTAGCTCAGCGGGTCTTGCAGCGGACGCTCGCTGTTGAGATCCCACAGGTAACTACCAGAAAGTGAGCCTAAGATATCCTCAGTGGTCGCCTTCAGATAAGGGAAAGGACGAATATCATTGGTCTGTGGCAGGAATGGCGCCACGTTACCGTTTAGCCCTTCCAGGCTCAGGCCAAACACGGTTGGCGAGACCTGCAGCAGATGCTCGGCGTCCTGATAACCTTGCATGGCGTAGGCCACGGCGACCGAGTTGTTCGACAAAATAGAGAGCGCATCTTTGCCGATAGGCTTAAGCGGCTTGACGCCCGCCTTGCTCATCGCATCGACACTGCTCATGCGCTTGCCTTGATAGAACACATCCCACTCGCCGATCATCGCAAGGCCCACGTGGGATGCCAGCAAAATGTCCGCCTCGCCTACTGTGCCCAGCGATGGAATGACAGGCGTGATCCCCTGGTTCAGGTAGGCCTTATAGATCTCGGCCACATAGGGCTGCACGCCGGTGTGACCAGACAAGATGGTATTGAGGCGTACCGCCAGAGCCACACGGGTGAGTCTCACCGGCATCGGCTCGCCAACGCCCGCGCTGTGTGCTCTTAGGGTGCTGTAGTTAAAGGATTTAGAGGCCGCCATCACCTCGGCGCTTAGCTCGCCATTGGCATCGAACAGCTTGTGGTCCTTGTTCAGGCCAACGCCTACTGTGAGACCATACACAGGCTTACCCAGTCGCGCCGCTTCCATCAGCAGATCGTGAGCCTTCACCAAAGCGGAGGCCGCCTGAGGCGCGATATCCACCTTAGCGCCATCGGCGATCGCCCAGGCCTGGGCCTGAGTCAGATGCTGACCGTCGAGCACCACGGTATCGCTTGCCATAGCGGCGCCAGAGGTCATCGCCAGGGCACTGGTGGCCAGGGCTGTAGTTGCCAACAGAGTATTTACTTTTTTCATCATCAATTCCTTAATATTTTTCTCGGCTGCACACCTGTGCTAAGCCTGTTTTAATTCGATTGCCGCGCTCGCCGCGCAGATACGACCGGCGTTTCTGCCCGTCACCACACCTTCTGCCACGGCGCAGGCGCCGAGACGGCTCGCCCCATGGATGCCACCCGTCGCCTCACCGGCGGCATACAGGCCGTCGATCGGCTCGTTGCTCACCAGGTGCAGCACCTGAGACTGGGTATTCACCTTCACGCCGCCCATGCAGTAGTGCACCTTGGGCCACATACGCACGCCATACCAAGGGCCCTCTTCCAGTGCCATGGCCTTCTGCATGGGGCGACCAAACTCCTTGTCTTCGCCGGCTTTTACCGCGTCGTTCCAGCGCGCCACCTGGGCCTTCAATGCCTTGGCGGGGATCTGATACAGGGCCGCTAACTCTTCTAATGTGTCCGCCTTCTGGATCACCTTGTACTTGAGGCCCCACTCCAGGGTTTGGGCCTGGGCCGCGCCCTTGGCATTAGTAAAGCCCACGGGATAGACGGGATTACCCTGGGCGTCACGGCGGGTCATGATGGCGTCGGCGCGAGCCTTACGGTCGGCCAGTTCGTTGAAGAAACGCTCGCCGGTACGCACATCCACCACTATGCCGCTGGGATAAGTGGCGATGGTGTTGAACTGAGAGGCGGTGCCGAAGCCCTTCTCGTCCGGTGATGCCCAGGGGCCGAGCTGGATCTGGTCCAGATGGATCGGGTTGGCGCCGATCAACATCATCTGCTTGAGGGCCTCAGAAGTCGCGCCGGGATGGTTGGTCGAGTCGAGATCGCCATTTAATTCAGGCTGCTGCATCTGACGATACTCGAGATCCCGGGAGAAGCCGCCGGTGGCCATGATCACCCCTTTGCGTGCGCCGATAAGATGTATTTTACCCGTGCGCTCCTGCGGGAAATAATAGCCATCGCGAACTTGGACACCGATCACGCGACCCGCCGGATCTTTCACGAAAGATTCGAGCTTAGTCTGATTTCGCATCTCGATACCATGCTGCTTCGCCGCCTTGATCAGGGGGCGAATGATGCCGGCGCCTGAGCTCTGCACCGTCTGTAACACGCGCGGCAGCGAGTGGCCACCGAAGTGCTGCACAAAAGGCTTCCACTCGACGCCATAGGCCTCCAGCCACTGGCAAGACTCGGCGGTGCCGTTACACACCAGCTTGAGCATCTCGACATCGTTCATGCCGCGACCCGCCTTGAGCATGTCGGCCACCATGGTATCGACCGAATCCTTGATCCCCTCCTTAGCCTGCAACTTAGAACCGGCCACCGCCATGGCGCCGCCATTGATGGTGGAGTTGCCACCAAACACGGGCATCTTGTCGATCACCATGACGCTGGCACCGGCCTCTTTGGCCTGCAGCGCCGCCGACATGCCGGCGAAACCGCTTCCAATCACCAAGACATCGACTATCTCGTCAAAATGGGGCGGTTTATCGCCACTACACTCGGCCGCCTGGGCGCTCATGGCGCCCAGTCCCGCCACACTGACGGCCATCGCGGCGCCGCCTTTTAACAGCTGGCGACGACCCGGGCTTATCAGATCTTTCTGTTTCATTTTTAATTTTCCTTTCGACCATTTGAGCAAAGTAGAATCGGGGGAATTCGCCTCGATTTCATGCAGATAAGATTGCACCCGGCATGCCAACTACCTAAAAAGAGGGGGATAAGGAACAATTTATGAAGGGGGGCACAGAATCACGAAATATGATGATCTACAATCACGAAACTTCGTGATCACCGTGACATTTCAATGCAAAAACAATTCTATTTCGAAGCCACCCAGCGCCTGTGCAGCAGCCTGGAGCTGGAGCAGTCCCTGCGAGCCTACTTCGAATATGTCAGGCAACACCTGCCCATCGACGGCATCTACCTCAACATCTACCGCCCCGAATATGGTGACATCCAGTTTCTGGCCCATGTGGATGAGGCGCAGACTACGGCGTTGAATAAACAGGTGAAGATCTCCGCCGAGATGCAGGCCCTGCTGAGCCAGCCCGACCGTCCGGTGATCCGCATCATCAACGATCTTGAGCACGATCAGGTGACAGGCTTCGTCGCGCCTCAGGTGATCCCCAATATCCAGTCGGTGATTCTGCTGCGCATGCTCAGCGGTAACACCCATCTGGGGGTGGTGGGTTTCTATGCCAAGCAGAAGGCGCAGTTTTGTCATCGCCACGCCGAGCTTATCGAGCCCCACAAGGACACCCTGTCGCTGATCACCGCCTTTAATCTCAAGGGGCGTAATCTGCTCAGGGCCAATCAAGCGCTCACCCAGCAAAACCGCCTACTCAAACAGGCCTTCAATCCTTGCGGGGTAATAGGTGCCGACTCTGGCCTCAAGCGAGTCATGACCCAAGTAGAGGCGATCGCCAAGCTGCATACCAGCGTGTTGATCCTGGGGGAAACCGGCTGTGGTAAGGAGGTGATCGCCAACGCCGTTCACTGCAAGTCACAGCGGGCCGACAAGCCCTTCATCAAGGTCAACTGCGGCGCCATCCCAGAGAGCCTCATCGACTCTGAGCTGTTTGGCTATGAGAAAGGCGCCTTCACCGGCGCCGAGCAGCGTAAGGCTGGTTTCTTCGAACAGGCCAATGGCGGCACCATCTTCTTAGACGAGATCGGCGAGCTGCCCCTGTCGGTACAGGTACGGCTGCTGCGGGTGCTGCAGAACGGCACCATCACTCGAGTCGGCGGTTATGACGCCATCAACCTAGACATTCGGGTGATTGCGGCCACCCATAGAAACCTGCAGGCCATGGTGAAGAAGCAGACCTTTCGTGAGGATCTCTGGTATCGCCTGGCGGTCTTTCCCATCGAGATCCCTTCGCTACGTCAGCGCCGCTCGGACATCCCCCTGCTGGTGCAGCACTTTATCGAGGTACTGGCGGCCAAGTTTAATCTGAACAAGCTACCCAGAGTCAGCAGTGAACAACTCGACAGCCTGAATCACTACCACTGGCCAGGCAACGTGCGTGAGCTGATCAACGTGCTGGAGCGGGCCATGATCGAAACCCCAGAGGGACCGCTCAACTTCAACCTGACTCAGGTGGACAAGGTGGAACCCGCGGCCAACGGCAAACATGAGACCATCATTATCGATCCCAGTCATGCCAGCGATAAACTGGTGCCCCTGGATGTGATGGTGAGTAAGTATATCGCCCATGCGCTGCGGATCACCGGCGGTAAACTCTATGGGCCGGGCGGCGCCGCCGAGATGCTAGATATCAACCCCAATACCCTGCGCAGCAAGATGAAGAAGCTGGGACTGTGCTAACTGCCAGTGTTAAATGCTTGGTGCTTAACACTTGGTGTTAAGTGCTTAGCGTTAGAAGCTGGCGCTAAGCCTTTAAATATCAGAGACAAAAAAAGCACTCCGAGGAGTGCTTTGAACCTTGCAGGGAACAATCAAACTAGAAGAAGTAGCGGATACCGACGGCGTAGCTGTTGTCTTGTGCCGCCTCGAAGCCCTTGTCATCCATGTCGCTGAAGTCGAACTTGGCTTCGGCAAACATCACGGTATCTCGGCTGTAGCGATAGTGCAGGCCTAGCACGGCAAACTGACGTGTCCAGTTACCCTTGATGGCCGTGGTCTCGTCGGTATCCAGATCTTGATAAGAGATCAGGAAGCTAGGCACGAAACCATTGTCATAGTGGTAGGCCACCAGGAACTCGGCGCCGGTAGAGTCATACAGCTGACCGGCCACCAATTCGTTTTGCTTGCTCTGATGGGCGTTGAAACCGACATAGAGCCCCTTGGCGTCGCGGCCCGGCGCATACTGGTAGAAGGAGCCATACTGGGCGCCGATACCTATGATCTCGTTGGTATCATCGACGCTAACTCCGGCCAGCTCACCCTCGAAATCGCCGCGGTTAAAGCCGGCAAGTACCTTAAACTTATCGGTCACATGATAGGTCAGGTTGGCGCCATAGCTGGTGTCGAAGCTCAGGTGAGAGCCATCGTCCACCGCCTGACCATTCTTATCAAACAGGGCGACGTCACCATTTTGCTTGGCGGCGTATTGCAGCGCGATATCCAGATCGCCGAAGCTGTTACGATAGATGAAGGCTGAATCGGCGCGACCCGCGCCCGTTAGGCCACCGTCACCGAAGGTATAGGCGCCAACCGAATAACCGGTATAGACGTTGAGCACGTCAGTGGTGTAGGCCACGTCATAGTAGGCACCCCACTGCTTACCAAAGCTCAGGCTACCCCACTTGGCGTGTGATAGGCCGACATAACCCAGACGGTTAAACAGGAAGTCTGAGGTCTTCTGCGCGCCCAGCTGGCCGCCCACATATTTGAGCGAGTCGTCGCTGGTGACCATGTTGATGCCCCACTCAGTGTGAGCGAAGCTGCGCCAGCCGTTCTTCTCCTGACGGTCAAACCGGAAGCCGACACGCGAAAAATTATCGACCACGGCGGTGTCGTCACCATCGTTAACCGCGGCGAAACCTAGCCAGCCCATCATATTCAGAGCATTGGTTTGATCCTTGTACAACTCGATAGCCTGCGCCGAGCTGGCCATCAATACAGATGGGATCAACAGAGCCAATAACTTCTTATTCATCACATTTTCCCTTTATCAGTGTTTACGCTGTTTTTTGTTAGCTTGGGTATTCCCAATGACCTCTCTCTACCAGCAGCTAACGTGCCAGCACTGGATAAAAGGGCTGTATCGACAGGAAGTTAGAATAAGATCAAACGTTCACGAAATATCGTGATACGTCATCACTAAATATCGTGTTAACAGTTAAATATCGTTGTAAATAGCTATGGAAAGAGGTGTCATCAAAGGGCAGAGCCGAGTAACAGCGCCGTTGTCAGCCCATAAAAACTGGGCTAAACCTATAACAGATGCATACTCAGATGCAGGAGGACGAGATGGATTACCACTTAACCCAGCTAAGCGGCGATATTTTGGTGGGCATAGTCAACGAGCAGCTCAGGCTGAACTGTCATGACAAGCAGGACCTCTTCTACCAGCTGGACATTCCCAGTGCCCAACTGGAGCAGAAGCTGGCCGCCTCTGGGTTCGAATATGACCCCATCAGCAACCAATACAAGGCCTGTAAATAGCGACTAACCTGCCAGCGAGTTAAGAAGCTGTTTAGCTATATCCCTGTGGATTACGACACTGCCAGCGCCAGCTGTCTTGCATCATCTGCGTAAGATCTCTCAACGCCCGCCAGTCGAGCTCCCGGGCCGCCTTATCTGGGCAGGCATAGCTGGCGGCGATATCCCCAGGCCGGCGCGGCGCCATATGCAGCGCAATTGCTTTACCGCTCGCCTGCTCGAAGGCCCTAACCATCTCAAGCACAGAATAGCCCTGCCCCGAACCCAGATTAAAGGTATGACAACCCGCCACCCCATGTAGCCGAGTCAGGGCCGCCAGGTGCCCCTGCACCAGATCCACCACATGGATATAGTCGCGCAGGCCTGTGCCATCGATTGTGGCATAGTCGCTACCAAACACCGACAGATAGGGGCGGCGCCCCATGGCGACCTGGGTGATGTAGGGCAAGAGATTATTGGGCTCCCCCTTGGGATCTTCGCCAATCAGCCCGGACTCGTGGGCGCCGACTGGATTAAAGTAGCGCAGCAGGATCACGCTAACATCTTGGCGCGCCCTGGCCCACTCGGCGCACATCTGCTCCACCACCAGCTTGGTCTGACCATAGGGGTTAGTGCTGGAACAGGGCGCCGCTTCCGTGATGGGCAGCGGTGGATTGGCCCCATAGACGGTGGCCGAGGAGGAGAAGACCAGGGTCTTCACCCCATGGCGGGTCATGGCGCTTAGCAGGCGCATGGAGCCGACCACATTGTTATCGTAGTATTCCAGTGGCAGCCGGGTCGACTCCCCCACCGCCTTGAGCCCGGCAAAGTGCATCACGGCATCGATATGGTAACTGGAAAACAGGGCATCCAGCGCCCGCTCGTCGCGAATATCCCCCTCGACGAAGATGAGTTTAGCCGCAGTGATCCGCTCGACTCGCACCAGGGACTCAAATTTGGCCCGTGACAGGTTATCCAGCACCACCAATTGATGCCCGGCGCTCAGCAGCTCGACGCAGGCATGGGAGCCGATATAGCCCGCGCCCCCTGTGACTAAAACGTTCATCTTTTCACCTTTCATCTGCTGTAATGCCCTACCACCAGGTGACGTAGAGGAAGTTGAGGATCACCACCACCCCCAGGGCACTGAGATTGAAGGCTCTGCCCGTCTTGAAGCTGACGCCGCCTAAAGCCACACTCGCCCCCTCTTCCAGTGAGCGCCCCATGAGGGATACCAGCACGCTAAGGACCAGACAGAGCAGGAACACCAGGCCGATGCGATCCATGAAGGGCAGCTCGGGCCAGTAGAACCTAAGGCCGAAGGAGAAAATAGCCGAGCCCAGCGCCGCCGCCAGCGCGCCTTGAGAGGTCGCCCGGCGCCAAAACATGCCCGTTAGGAAGATCACCACGATCCCTGGGGTAAATACCCCCGTAAACTCCTGAATATATTGAAAGGCCTGCTCGAACTCACCCAGCAGCGGCTGAGCCATCGCCAGGGCGATCAACAGGCTTATCAAGCTAGACAGCCTGCCCACCAACACATAGTGCCCCTCGGATTTGGCCGGGCGCATCATGGCATAGATATCCATGGTGAATATGGTCGAGATACTATTGGTCATGGAAGCCAGTGAGGAGACGATGGCCGCCACCAGCGCAGCAAACACCAGTCCCTTCACCCCGGCGGGCATCAGGGCCATCATGGAGGGATAGGCCTGATCCGGCGACTCCAGACCGGGATAGAGGAGCACGGCGGCGATCCCCGGCAGCACCACGATGAGCGGCATCAAGAGCTTGAGGTAGGCGGCAAAGGCTATTCCTTTCTGCGCCTCGGCCACGCTCTTGGCCGCCAGGGCGCGCTGTATGATGTACTGATTAAAGCCCCAATAGCTGATGTTCATGATCCACAACCCGCCCACCAGCACAGAGATCCCCGGCAGGCTCATGTAGTGGGGGTTACTCTGACTCAGGATCATCTCGAAATGTTCCGGCAAGGCGCTGGAAAGCCTGTCGAACCCGGCCCAGACGCCCTGCCCGTCCGCGACCTTCTCCAGCGCCAGATAGCTGAGCAGCAGGCCGCCGAAGATCAGCAGCACCACCTGAATGATGTCTGTGTAGGCCACCGCCTTGAGGCCGCCATAGAGAGAGTAGGCCAGGGAAAACAACGCCAGCAACACCATGCCATAGAGCCAGTCGATCCCCGCCACCGTCTCGATCGCCAGGCCGCCAAGCCAGAGTACGGCGGTGAGGTTGACCAAGATGTACACAGACAACCAGAACAGCGCCAGTGTGGTCTTCACCCGCTTGTCGAAGCGCTGCTCCAGGTACTGGGGCATGGTGTAGATCTCGTTCTTGATGAAGATGGGCAGCATATACTTGCCCACCAAGATCAGGGTGATCGCCGCCATCCATTCGTAGGAGGCGATGGCCAGGCCGATGGCATAACCAGAGCCGGACATGCCGATGATCTGCTCGGCGGAGATGTTAGAGGCGATGAGGGAGGCGCCGATCGCCCACCAGGGCAAAGCCTTGCCCGCCAGAAAGTAGTCCTTTGTGTCTCGCTCATAACGTTTGTCCTGGCGGGAGATCCACAGCGCCAGCCCCAGCAGCCCAAGGGCGTAGACCAGCAAAATGCCAATATCCAGTGTCTCTAACATAGTCGTCTTCTCTTATTCTTATCGTTTTCTATGGCGGGCCCCTGGCCCGCCCCCAAACAGGCTTAAGCGCTTAAGCCTTTAGGCGCTTAGACGCTTAGGCGAAGGCCCCCGCCCCGCTTTGGCACAGATAGATATCCGCCGTCAGCCCTGTCCTTGCCTGATAGTCGGCGGCGATTGTCTCGCGCACCTCGGCTATCTTGTGCTCCGGTAGCAGGGCGACCACGCAGCCACCGAAGCCGCCGCCTGTCATGCGCGCGCCGCCATCCATGCCCAGCACCTCGCTAACCAGTGCCACCAGACAGTCCACCTCTGGGGTGCTCACGGCAAAATCATCTCGCAGCGAGCGATGAGAGGCGGCCATCAGATGGCCGATGCGGGCGCTATCGCCAGCGCTTAGCGCCTCAGCCATCTCAAGCACCCGGGCGTTTTCACTCACCACATGGCGGGCACGCCGAAACAGGGTAGTCTCCAGCGAGGCTTCTGCCTGACACAGCTGCTCGTAGCTCACCTGCCGCAGCGAGCTCACGCCGAAATACTGCGCCACTTTTTGGCACTGCTCGCGCCTCAGGTTATATTCGCTGCCCACCAGCGCCCGCTTCACGTTAGAGTTGATGATCATCAGCCTAAGCCCCTCTGGCAGCGGCACCTGATTGATAGCAAGATCGCTACAATCAAGCAGCATGGCGCGCTCCGCCTCTCCCATCGCCGAGATCAGCTGATCCATGATGCCGCAGTTACAGCCAACGAACTCGTTCTCCGCCTGCTGGCCCAGCTGCGCGGCTTTTATGCCGTCGATCTTAAGATCGAACAGCCCGGCTAAGGCCTTGATTAGCGCCATCTCAAGAGACGCCGATGAGCTCAGCCCAGCTCCTTTAGGCAGATTGCCAGTGATCATCAGGCTAGCGCCCCTGAGAGGTGGCTGACCCGTCTCGGCCAGATAGGCGCTTAGCATCTTCACCGTACCGCGCACATAGTTGCTCCAGGGCGAGACGCTATCCATTGGCATCTGCGCCATTGCCTGGTCATCGAGCGAAAAGCTAACCTGCTCGTTGTCCATGTCTCTCGCCACCACTTGGATCTGCGGCTCCTCTCTCGGTAACGCCGCCACCCAGGTGCCCCTGTCGAGCGCCACTGGTAATACCCAGCCCAGGTTGTAGTCGGTATGATCGCCTATCAAATTGACCCGCCCTGGGGCATAGGCCATCAACGCAGGTTCTTGGCCGAAGGCCTGGGTGAAGGCCTTCATCCAGGCGTGAGTAAGGGCTTGAGTTAGCTCGCCATTTTTCATCTTTCTTTCCTTTTCTTTAAAGCCTGGCTTTATCTGTGTTTTTATTGGCTCTGCTTGTCTTAGCTATTCTTGTTGTGGCTGTTCTTGTAATGGCTACTCTTGTAATGGATTGAGGATTGTTCCCTCAGGCGCGCGGCGGCCTGCTCTGGGGTGATGTCCCGCTGGATCTCGGCCAGCAGCTCGTACCCCACCATGAATTTTTTCACGCTGGCGCTACGCAGCAGCGGCGGATAAAAATGAGCGTGCAGGCACCACTCGGGGTGGTCCTGGCCATCAAACGGCGCGCCGTGCCAACCCATGGAATAGGGAAAGGCGCACTGGAATAGGTTGTCGTAACGCACGGTAAGCGCGCCTATGATCTCCCCCAGGCTTTCACGGGTTTCGGCGGTCAGCTCGGTCATGCGCCTAATATCAAATCTTGGCAGCACCAGAGTCTCGAAGGGCCAGCTGGCCCAGTAAGGCACAAGGGCCACCCAATCATGGTTGCTCACCACAATGCGCACTTCTTGCTGTAGCTCGCGCTCGACATAGTCGCCCAGGAGATTGCCGTGGTGCTGCTGGTAGTAGTCCGCAAGACGCTGCTGTTTCGTCGCCACCAAGGTAGGAAGATGGTTATGGGCCCAGATCTGCCCATGGGGATGGGGGTTAGAGCAACCCATGGCGGCGCCCTTGTTTTCAAATACCTGCACCCAGAGATACTTCTGCCCCAAAAGCTCGCTCTGACTCTGCCAGGCGGCGATCACCGCCTGCATCGCCTCGGGGTCGAGCTGCGCCAGCGTCAGGCTGTGATCCGGTGAGAAGCAAAGCACCCGACTCTCCCCCTCTACCGTCGCGAAGCGAAACAGCGGGTCCTCCCCCTGAGCCTTGGGACCGTCACTATTGAGGGCCGCGAAGTCGTTTTGAAACACGAAGGTGGTGTCGTACTTGGGGTTTTGCTCGCCATTGATGCGTTTATTACCAGGACAGAGGAAGCACTCGCTGTCGTAGCTGGGCGCCGTGGTTAGATCCAGCGCCTCGGTCTGTCCCTGCCAGGGCCGCTTACTTCTATGTGGTGACAGCAACACCCACTCGCCGGTGAGGGGATTGAAACGGCGATGGGGGTGTTCATCGGTTGAAAACTGCGGCTTAGCCTGGGTCTTTTGAAACATAATAGCGATCTACATCCTTGGTTCTTAAGTGATCGCTATGCTCGGCCAGTTGCCCTTTACAGTCATTCCTGAAAAGGGGCTTTTATTTCCCATTTTCTTGCTTCGCCGCGAATTTAAGCTTTCTCAAACTCGCCGGCGCTGAAGACCATTAGTCTTTAGCTAGCACCTCCCCAGCCTAAAGTATTTCCAATCACGTCTTTTCTGACTTAAGCGGCTGATTATGAAGCTGCTGCTTGGGACTGTTACTACGCGCCTCCATCCGGCGAAAAGCCAGCACGCCGGCGAAGATGATGATCACCCCCAGCAGCTGCAGCGGATTGACCACCTTGACCACAAGGTCGAACAGCACGCCGCTCAGCAGCTGACCCGAGATCACCAGCAGGCTGCAGAGAGTCGCGCCGAGCCTTAGGATAACCAGGGTATTAAGCACCACAAATACCGCGCCCACGACGCCGCCAAGCCAGGCATAGAGGGGGGCATCGAGCAGGCTTGCGATGGGCGGAGTCGGCATCAATACCAGCAGCAGACTCAAGAAGACAAAGCCCACGCCATGGTTCCACAGCGAGGCATAGTAGGCATCGCTCGCCTGACCCAGACGACCGTTGAGGATGCGACACAGGCCGATACAGACGCCGTTAAGCAGCGCAAGCAGAAGAAGCGTTAGCATTACGCGCCCTCCTGAGCCAGCAAGACAACAAGTGCACCCAGGGCCATCACGGCCAGAGATGCGCCCTGCCCCCAATTTAGGCGGCGCCTCGCCATGCCAAACAAGCCCAGGCTATCGCACACCAGACCGAAGAGGATCTGCCCCGCCATGATGAAGGCGATGCTGGCGCTCAGCCCCAGGGCGCTGTTGACCGTCATGGCCCCTAGTACCACGGTGAAGGCGCCGGGCAGCCCGCCCAGATAGGCCCACCAAGGCGCTGCACCGTTGCGCCTTGTAAGGGCAGCTTGTCTGAGGCGCACCGCGCCCAACAATAGGAGCGCGACTAGTGTGCCGACCCCATGGGCCACCCAAGAGGCCAGCAGCGGCGAGCCATACTTGGATAGTTCGCTGTTTAGGGCGATCATCACCGCCAGGGCCACTCCACCCAGCAGCCCAAGCATCAGGTTCAGTGGCGTGCTTGCCTGTGGCTTAAGGTCAATGTGAGCCTGGCCTGTCGGTTCTTGTGGCATAAGTTGTGGTATTAGCTCTTTCGTCATCGTCTCGTTCCACGCTAAGTAGCGTCTTATTAGTCATCTTAATCTCGATGGCGCCACTTTAATCTGTTTCTATAAAATAGATAATCCGTTATATTCGAAACTCTTTGTTGCCATGATGAAAACTATATATGGACATCTACGCCAACATTCCCCTGTTTGTCTCTGTGGTCGAGCTGGGCAGTTTCTCCGAGGCCGCACGGCGTTTAGGCATTAACAAATCGGCGGTGAGTAAGCGCATCAGCGCCTTAGAGCAAGCCTTAGGGGTCAAGCTTATTCAGCGCACCACCCGCAGACTGCACCTCACAGATGCCGGCAGGCAGTATTATGAATATGTGCACCAGGCCGCCACTCTGATGCAGCAGGCCCAGGATGCCCTGGCCAGCCAACAGGGGGCAGTTCAGGGCAGCTTAAAGGTGAGCCTGCCCAACGTCTTCGGTCAGCGTCATATCGCGCCGCTGCTGAGCGAATTTACCCGCCAATACCCGGCCATCAACTTAAAGGTGAGCCTGGACGATCGCGTGGTGGATCTGCTCAAAGAGGGCCTGGATATGGTGGTGCGAATAGGCGATCTGCCAGATTCTAGCCTGGTAGCGGTAAAGCTCGCCCCCTGTCACAGCCTGCTGTGCGCCTCCCCCGACTATCTTGCGCGCCAGGGCGATCCCAGAAGCCTTGCTGAGCTCAGGGGACACAACTGCCTCTTCTACTCCTACTTTCGCGGCGGACTGGAGTGGAGTTTTGAGCGGCGCGGCGAGGTGAGCCGAATCAAGCCCCGGGGCAACATCAAAGTGAATAACAGCGAGGTGATCCGCCGCCTGCTGCTCGATGGCATGGGGATCGCCCTGATGCCCAGGTATCTGGTGGAAGAGGAGTTGGCAGCGGGCACCCTGGTGCCAGTGCTCAGCGATTACCAGGCGCCGACACATGGCATCTACGCCCTCACTCCTGAGCGGCAACATATGCCCGCCCGGCTCAGGGTGTTTATCGATTTTCTCAAGCAGGCGTTGGCAGAGCGCGGCGCGAACTGGTAACACCTTTCCAGCCTTACCTCACTTTAGCCTGACCTCGCTTAAGCCTGATATTCGGCCTGAGAATAGCCCTGAGACTAAGCTTGAGATTAGCCCTGTGATTAGCCCTCAGTTAACGCCCGGATAAAGGCCCTGTGATCCGGCAGCTTCTGCGCCAGAAAAGCCTTGGCGTGGGCGATCTTATCCAGCTGCGCCCTGGCCTGCTGGCGCGCCGCATCATCGAGCGCCTTGGGCAGGGTACTGAAGCCCATGCCATAGAGCAGATAGAGGTAGTTATCCACCCCAAACACCTCGAACTGAGAGAAGAAGTCATCGGGATGGGGCGTGAAGTGTTGCCACAGGGCGAGTCGCCGAGACAGCTCCTCGGATGTTGGCTGGGCGCCCAGATGAGTACGATAGTCGCGCCAGAAGGCGGAGTCGCTACGATCCGACAGCTGATAGTGCAGCGCCACGAAGTCGATCACCGCCTGCCAGGCGTGGCCGACGATACGGTTAAACCTGGCCTCAAGCACAGGCAGTGTCTCACTGTCTGTGGGGAATTTTCGTGCAAGTAGTGACGCGGCGAAGTCGGTTAGCAGGATAGAGGTCGCCTCCAAGGGCTCGAGGAAACCCTGGGCCAACCCAAGCGCGACGCAGTTGCCCTGCCAGAACTTTTGCAGATGCCCTAGCCGCATCGTAAGGCTGCGAAACTCGCCGTCACTTAGCAGCTCGTCACCCAGATACCGCTTGAGCTTCTGGCGCGCCTCATCGTCGCTCAGGTAGCGGTCGCAATAGACCAGCCCCACGCCTCGCCGCTTGGGCAGGGCGATATCCCAGATCCAACCTGCCTGATGGGCGCTCGCCTGGGTATAGGGCGGCAGCGGCGCATCGGACGCGCTGGCCACTTGAGTCACTAACGCCTTATTCATCCAGAGCTTATCTGCAAGGGAGGTAAACTCGACGCCGAGGGCTTTCTCCATCAAGAGGCCACTAAAGCCTGAGCAGTCTAGATAAAAGTCGAAACAGCGGCGACCGCCCTCTCTCAGGTGCAGCGCCACTATCTTCTTATCATTTTTACTTTCATTGCCCTCTGTGAGCATGTCCGTTTCTACACAGTCCGTCCCAAGCCTGCCCGTCTCAACTTCGAGCAGATGATCCTGAATATGCTCGACACCGAAACGCTCCATGGCGTTCTCCCTGAGCAGCTCGGCAAATTTGGCGGCATCGAAGTGATAGGCATAGGCGTGAGCTCCCTGATAGGGCGCGGAGGCGAGCGTCTTAGGCGCCTTTTGCGCCTCGCAGCTAAAACTCTGGGGCGACAGGGCCTCATCGAACCCCATGGGGTTCTCACCCTTTGCGAGCCCGTCGAGCCAGAAGTCGCTGAGATCCGCACCAAAGGGACTCGGCGTGATGAAAGGCGCTCATCTCGCTGCCAGGCGTGCGGTGACGCCAGTTGATGAACTTGATCGATTGCTTGAAGCTGGCATCGCAGCGCCTGAAAAGCGCCGTCTCCTCAATGCCGAACGCCTGCAGGGACTTGCGGATCATAGGCACAGTGCCTTCGCCCACTCCTATGGTGGGGACATCGGGCGACTCGATAAGGGTAATGCTCACCTTAGGGCTACGTCCCTTGAGCGCCAGCCCCAGATGATTGGCGGCCAGCCAGCCGCTGGCGCCGCCACCGACGATGGCAATGGATAAGATGCTCACAGCTAGGGCCTCCGATATGGGCTAAGGCGATCTAAACCTGACGCACAACCAGTTTAAGATGCACCCTTCCGCCTCGTTGCGGACAGAAAGGCGCTATTGGCAATGACTGTTTAGAGTGATAGCGACACAGGTCCCTTGCCGTCCCAGCTGAACTTCTGCTCCTTGCCATCTGGCTGCTGAACGCTGATCTGATAGGCATCATCGCCCTTGGCCTGAGTGCGATTGACGCAGAGATCTACCTTACTGTTGAAGGCGCGAATCCCCCTTAAACACATGTTATTCCAACCGGTCGGCAGATAGGGGGCGACCTTGAGGCGATTAAAGCCTGTAGGTTCCATGCCGAAGATCCCCTCGGTCACGACCCGGGCGTAGAGGGCGCTCTCGGCCGAGAGGTGACGCTGATTACCCTCAGGCCAAGCCTCGACCGCATAGGGCACATGCTCGCCCAGCAGGCGTTTGCGCGAATAATACTTAAAGTAGCGCATGGCGGTGTCTGTCTCCTGGGCGCTGAAGATCCCCCTGAAGGCATACAGGGTTGCCCTGTCCCAGAAGGTTTTGTTGCCCGCCTCGCTGTAGATCCCCTCTGGGCTCCACAGGTAGTCCGACAGCAGGGCATCCAGGGTCGCCTGCTTACGGTCGAAGATACCGAAGGTGAGCGGCAAGGCGATCCAGGCTCTCAGCTTGTCGTTGCCCAGATAATACTGATAGGTATCGAACCCCTGCACGGTCGCGCCAAAATAGGCCTCGATGGCGGCCTTAAGCGCCTCGGCTCGCTGGCGATAGTCGCTGGCTAGTTCAGTGCGGCCCAGCTCCTGATTCAGGTAGGCCGAGGAGATTAGCGCGCCATAGGTCAGCATGTTGGTGCTGAGATTCACCTCTCCTGCGGGGAAACGTCCCTCCAGCTCATCGCTGTCGGAGGCTATTACGCCATCTTGGGTCTGCTTCTTGTAGCTAAAGTCGATACACCAGTCGATGAGAGGCAGGAGCTCACGGGCCTGCTGCTTGTCACCATAGGCCAGGGCGAAACGGCTGGCACCATAGGCGATCATGGCACAATCGCCCCTGTCACCGGCGCCGTTCCAGTAATCGTCACCCTCGGCGATGATAGAGGATGGGATCGCCCGGCCCTCATCGTTCATGTAACGGGCAAAGTGGGCGAAGCTGTTGATGGCCGACTCGTTGCCGCGTTTATCCCCCAGGAAGGGGAAGAAGGGGTTGATATATTCCGCCTGATCGTTGGCCCAGATCGCCGCGTAGTAGCGACCGCCGCCGGGGCCATGCATCAGGCCGCCCTTGGTCCTGAAGATAGACTCGGCGCTGCGCAGCTTGGCAAACTCGAACATCTTGTTGAGCACAGGATCTGGCGTCTCTAGGCGAAGGTTTTGATTCAGCTCTGCGACATAATCCTTACGTGCGCTTATCTCCTGAGCTGGCGTTAGCTCTTGTGCCGGCGTTAGCACGTTCGCTTGAGTTAGCGCCTGGCCAGGCCCCGCCTCACCGGCTTGCCTGTTGGCTCTGTGGGCCTCGAAAGTCACGAAGAGCTCCAGGTCGCTGCCGGGCGCCAGACTATACTGCCCCGCCTTATCGCTGCTGGCTTGGATAAGATAGCGGCCATAGACCCCCTTATCCGCATCCGTCTCGACCTTATAATTTAAAGGCTTAAACTCCAGCACGACGGTCTGCTCGCCCTGGTTAGTAAACCGCAAGCGCTCGATCATCTTAGGCCCTGTGGTGCTAGGTGACAGGGTACGACTGAGACTCACCTTGCTGCCCTGGGCATCGGATAGCTGGCTGGTTAGATTCAGGGTGCCATCTATGGTCACACGCGCAAGTGACTCTTTCGCAGGCGGCTTACCGCCAAGCATGATCTCAGGCGAGACGCTGAGTGGAAAATCATGGATCAGGCTGGCATGGGTGTCGTTAGGAATGGTGCGCAGCATGGGCCAGACCAGCTTACGCTTCAGAGTCAGCTGTCCCTGCTCGTCGCTGCCGTAATAGATGATGGCCGAGATCTGCTCGCCGCTCATCTCGATATGATCTTCATGCTTGTCCTGTACCTGCCAGGTGATCCCCTCATCGCCCAACTGCCAACGGTCATTCAGAGTATTGGCCAAGTCGTTTAACTGCACCTGATCGTTTAACTGCACCTGATCGTTTAACCGCATTTGGGCCTGAGGGGCTTCTGGGGCGACTTGCTGCTCGCCTGAACGGGGCGCTTGATGAGAACAGGCCGATAGGATGGAGATTGCGCATGCCGATAATAAAATGCTTTTTTTCATACTCTTCTCGGTATTAATAACGTTTTTATCTTGTGTCATTCGAATATTTGGCTGCTTATAAAATCAAAATATAAAATAAGCCGATAAGGCTTAACCCAATAATCAAAGACACTCGGTTATTACTATTCAGTATTATTTTTTATAAGTGGCTCGTGCCGATAAATATCCAAGAAAATAGATACTCTTGTTAAATAGCCTTATCTATTTACCCGCCGAACCTTTATTTGCTGCGCCTATGTTGATTAGCCAGTCTGGACGGGCTAAGCGCGAGCGCTTTACAGATTGAAGCACGCGAGCGCGGCAACAGGCTTACTAAAAAACAATGACACTTTCTCGAAAAATAACCCTCATCCCACCCGGCGACGAAACTCCAGCGGCGACATGTTGAACTCGCGCTGAAAGATGTCATAGAAGCGGCTCACCGAGCCAAATCCCGCCTCCAGCGCTATGTTCAGCACAGGATTCTCGGTATCGATAAGCAAGGCTTGGGCATGCTGCAGCCGTAGCTGGTTAATATATTGTTTTATTGAGACTTTCATTACGCGATTGAAGAGCTTCATCGCATAGTTCTTGTGCAGCCCGGTGGACATGGCCACATTCTCTATGGTGATCTTCTGATCATAGTGGTCGGCGATATAGCGCAGCATGGTCTGGATATGATTAAGCCCGCCAAACACAGGCTTGTCGACCCCATGACCGCTGCGATGGGCCAGATTAAAGGTGCTGTAGTGCTCTATCGCCATGCGGCGGATACGGTTGCGGATCTCGTTGATCACCTGACTGGCGAGCAAGGGCTCCTGACTGGCGATATCCGCCTCCCAGATCTGTGTCAGCTGGCGATCGCACACATAGAGGCTGTCCGACACCATCACCTCGCCGTGGAGCAGCTGGCTGACAAACTCCCCCGGCAGCATCCAGGTGAGGAAGGCCTGCAGCGGAATGTAGATATTGACTATCTCACCGTCGCCATGACAAGCGGTCATCTGATGGGGGATCGAAGCCCAGAAGATGATCATCCGCCCCTCGGGCACAGAGATCTCCTGACCGTTAATCAAATAATCGGCTGAACAATCAAAGAGGTAGTTAATCTCTATATGGCCATGCCAATGGCTGTGGGCCATCACCTCTGGCCGCTTGCGATGAAAGCCAAACTTATTGTCCTGCGCCTGCGCCGTTAACGGACTGGCTTCACTAAACGAAATTTTCTCGACCCATTCGAACATAAGGATAACCCCGGTTCTGGAGGATCCCCTCATAATTAGGGCCTCCCAGAGGTGTTAACCAGTTTAAGAAATTCACCCCAAGCCCAGCGAAAATGCGATTCTTTGATTGAGTATTCCGGACGTCGTCTCACTTCTTTGCCGAGCCGGAGCACAGATAGCACGTTTCTGTCACGTATCGTATTGGCTTGAAACCTCCGCTGCCATCCCAGATGCCTGGCTGCCAGACCGATGCACCAAAGCAGGATTTCTGCCAACAAAGCTATCAGCAACAACACATCATAACGGCGTGGACAAC